>CAYNYN010000083.1:0-4005 GCA_964401445.1 uncultured Saprospiraceae bacterium
GCAGCGATTGTTGAGCGCAAAAATCGTTGCGTTCCCTTGCGGCGTTGCGTCTTTGCGTGCGGGAAAGGAACGCAGTACCGATTTGACCGGTTTCACCGATTCACCCGATTCAACCACGAAGAACAGCGTGACGTGCGGTGCCGGAAACCATTTGCCGAAAGGCACACCCCACGCGCTCCTCACTCTTCACTCACTCACTCCTCACTTCTTCCCCAGCGCCGTCAGAAACGCCATGGTGTCCACGTGGTCGGGGTAGTCGCTCAGGCCCGGGCGCTGGCTTTCGCCAAACGGCACCACCTCGATGCCGGGCACCGGCTGCTGGCTGACGACGACCTGTAGCTGGTCCTGCTGGCGTTGCAGCGCTTCGCCCACCGAGGGCAGGCTGTCGTAGAACTCGTAGTGGAGCATGGCGATGCGCGAGTCGAGCGCCGGATCCTCGGTCATGATGATGCAGCCGTTGAAGCGGAAAGGCGTCTTGTTGAGCGTCAGCAGCGCAAAGTTGTAATCGAAGTTGTGCTTGTACTTCTCGTGCAGGATCAGCTCGCGATACTCGTGCAGGGCGTCGAGCAGGGTGTCCAGCTCGTAGCCGCGCGGCAGGTAGACCTTGGAGACGTTGCGGCAGCCCAGGCCGAAATAGCTGAAGATGTCCTTTCCGAGCGCCACCAGCTCCTCGCGCGTCTCGCGGCCCGTGAGGATGGCCACCGAGTTGCGGTTGCGGCGGATGATGTGCGGATACTTGCCAAAGTAGGCCTCGAAGTAGCGGGCCGAGTTGTTGCTGCCCGTGGCGATGACGGCGTCGAAGCCCGACAGGCGCTCGGCTTCTTCGAAAAATTCGGCGCTGCGCTCGTCGAAGGTGCGCAGCAGCTTGAGCAGGTAGGGCAGCAGGTAGGGATCCTTTTCCGACAGCTTGATCTGGGCGCGGTGGCCGGCGATGAATGTGCACAGCAGGTCCTGAAAGCCCACCAGCGGGATGTTGCCGGCCATGACCAGGCCCACCGTCAGACCCGTGGGCTGGTCCGACACGGGATAGCGGGCCGCCCAGGCTTCCAGCGCGTCGCGCTGCAGCATCTGCTCGGCGATGGCGCGCAGGGCCTGCCTTTGGTTCTCCTTGGTGAACCAGGGATTGTGAAACGAGGTGCGGTGGATCACCGCCTCGAGATAATCGTCTTCATATTCCAGCAGGTGGCGGCCCAGGTGAGCCATCACGGCGATGCGTTCGTGCAGCTTCATATGCGTGGTTTTGAAAATGGCACGCAAAGGTACGCAATCGCCGGGGTGTGTGGCCGGTGCCGGCAGCCCATGTGCAGCTGCCTACCCCGGCAGGGCCCCTATCGTTCCACGGCCCTGCTGCTGATCACCTGGCCGAAGAAGATGGCGTTGGCCAGCAGCTTGTTGGTGCCGTACCAGAAGGCGCGGAAGCAGGGGTTGTCGGTGAACGCGATGACCTTGCCGCCACCCTGGCCACATACGATGGCTGCTGCCGTGCCGCCGAGGTGCTTCAGGTTGTACTCGGAAATGTATCCTGCCAGCAGGGGCGATTCGGTGTAGACGAGCGGGGTGGCCCACGGGTTGTCGGCCACTTTCAGCATGAAGTTGTGGTTGCGGAAGACGGGCATGCGCGCGCGGTCGTAGCCAAACAGCAAGGGGTGCGTCAGGTCGGCTTCCACCTCGAAGATGGCGCCGCCGATCACCTGACCGCCATTGTCGGCCGCCAGCTTGCCGTACGGGCGGCGCTGCTTCAGGTAGTCGGGCTTGCCTACGTCCACGAAATCGAGGTCGGCCAGCTCGTGGCGGTCGAGCCAGCGCAGCGCCCCTTTCCAGCCGATGAGGATGCCCCCGTCGCCGAGCCACTCCTTCAGCTTCTTGGCGGCCTGCTCGTCGAGGGTGAACCACGAGCCGTGCGGCATGATCAGCACGTCGTAGCGCGACAGGTCGTAGCGGCCGAAGGCCGTCACGTCGAGGATGGTGACGGGCATGTGGTAGCGCGTGTCGAGCAAATGCCACACTTCGCCCACCTCATAGCTGGCAGCCCCTTCGCCGCCGAGGATGGCCACGCGCGGTTTTTCGAGGGCCGCGAAGTTGCGGCTGCCCAGGTCGATACCCGTCTCGGTATGGCTGGTGCCCACGGCTTCGAAGGGGATGCGCGTCTGTCGGGCCACCTCGCGCACGATCTGCTGCACCTCGCCGGCATCGACGTCCTGGTTGGCCACGGGCACCAGCAGGGTGCCGGCCGCCCACCGCCGGCCGTCCTGGGTGAAGGGCTCGGTGGCCACCTTGACGCGCAGCCCCCGGTCGAGCAGGGCCCACAGCGCGGCGGGGCTGTAGTAGTCGGTCCATGGCATGAGGTAGGCGTAGGGCGAGGCTTCCACCACGGGTTCGGGCGCCTGCAGCATGTCGGCATGGACGCGCTCGCCGAGCAAGGCGGGATCCCAGCGCCCTTCCATGTCGGTCCAGTCGAGGCCGAAGGCATACGGGAACGTCCATGCCGAGATGTCGTAAAAGATGCTGTCGGCAAACTCGGTCGAGGTGTCGAAGAGGGCCTGGATGAGCCGATACTGTTTTTGCGCAAGCGGAATGACGAGCGACTGGTCGGGCAGGAAAGAGTGGTTGCCGTTGGCCACGGGCCGCTGCAGGCGGTATGCCTCGATCTGGTGGCGGTCGAGCACTTCACAGAATGCCTGCAGGCGCGCGCGGTCGGCAGTGCCCACCACGAAGGCCTTGCGCGGGTCGGCTGCGCCTTCTTTTGCCGCTTCCGCAAAAAAGTCGCGCTGGTAGTCGAGCAGGTCCTTGCGCAGCTCGTGGGCCGCCTTGAGGGTGGACAGGGCCGTGCGCACCTGGTTGCGTATGGTGAAGGGGAACGACAGCAGCCCGTTGTCGGTCTCCTGCAGGTGGCCGCGCGAGCTGGCCTGCTCGAACAGGATGCCGATGCCGCCATTGGCGTCGGGATAGGTCGAGCCCTTGCCGTAGTAGAAGTCGTCGTAGTTCTCTTCCGAGTAGTAGAGCGAGCCGATCTCGTTGAGTGCCTCGGCGTGGTAGCGCGCGATGGCTGCCGTGAGCTCCTGGTTGCGGCGCGGCGTGAGGGGGTTGGTGCGCTGCGGCACGCCCGGCTGGAAGAAGAAGGTGGCGTCGGAGCCCATCTCGTGGTGGTCGGTCAGCACGTTGGGCTTCCAGCGGTGGAACGTGCGCAGGCGGGCCTGGCTCTCGGGCAGCTGTACGGGCAGCCAGTCGCGGTTCAGGTCGAACCAGTAGTGGTTGGTGCGGCCGCGCGGCCATACCTCGTTGAACTCGCGGCTCTGCGGGTCGCTCACCAGCGTCTGGCTCTTGTGCATGTTGGCCCAGGTGCTGAAGCGCTGCAGGCCGTCGGGGTTGAAGCTCGGGTCGAACAGGATGATGGTCTCGTCCAGCAGCTTCTCCACGGCGCGCGACTTGGACGCGGCCAGGTAGTAGGCCACCAGCAAGGCCGCATTGGCGCCGCTGGGCTCATTGCCGTGGATGCTGAAGCCCTGGTACACCACCACCGGCATCTTGTCGGTCACGAGGCGCGCCGCACTTTCCGGGTTGGTCAGCTCGAGGTGCTCGCGCCGCAGCGATTCGAGCTGCCGGTGATTTTCGGGCGAGGTGATGGTCAGCAACAGCAGGGGCCGGTTTTCGTAGGTGCGCCCCGTCTCCTCGATGCTGATGCGGTCGGATGCTGCCGCCAGCGTCTTCATGTAGTACACGAGCTGGTCGTGCGTCACGTGCCACTCGCCCGGCATGTATCCGAGCACCTCCTCGGGGGTGGGAATGGCTTTGTCGTAGTTGTCGTCGGGGAGGTAGTAGGTGAGGGTGGGTTTCTGGCTCCAGCCGGCTTGCGCCAAAATGCCCACGAGGGCAATGAGCAACAGTCGCTTCATGGTCGTTCGGATTTTGTTTTGCAATGCTTTGCGAGGGGAAATTACGCAAAGGCATTTTGGCGCGAAGCGACCAGCCAGTCGCACACGCGGATTTCAGGAAGATTTCAAAAAG
>CAYNYN010000083.1:4105-7584 GCA_964401445.1 uncultured Saprospiraceae bacterium
GCAGACCACGCGGGTGGCATTTGGCGAAAGCCATCGCATAGGGGTGCTGGCATGGGGTCCGGAACAAAAAAACGGGGGATCGAGTGCTGCGCCCGTAGCGGGCTGCCTCGATCCCCCGTACTTGCCAAAGGGTTGGCGGGAGAAAATTACCAGTGCGTGATGGCCACGATGCGGCCGTAGTCTTTCAGGTCGTCGGGGTTGACGAATACGACTTCGGAATCCTTCTTCTGCAGCGCCGCCTCGATGATGTCGTCCACGAGGTCCTTGTGCTGTTCGTATCCTTCCGGTGCGTTGTCGCCGAGCACGAGCTCGTAGGGGTTTTCCTTGCTTACGGCAGCGGGCTGGATGAAGCCGCGCTCGACGCCGAGGATATAGATGCGCTGCTCTACGGCTGCTTTCCACACCTCCTCGATGCCGGTAGCCACGCGCTTCTCCTTGAAGGCTTCTTCCAGCTCGGTCTTCACGAACTGGCGGCGGCGCTGGGCCACCCACTGCTGCACCTCGGGCCAGACGAGTTTGCCGACCTCTCCCGTGCTGAGGAACTCGTAGTTGCCCGGAATCTCGGCGGCTACCTGCTTGCCCAGTTTGGTAGCATTGCGGAAGTAGCCGATGTTCTTTTCGGTGCCCATGACGAACAGCGGGATCGTGGGCGTCTCTTCGAGAATCTCCTCCACTTTCTCGGCTATGCGCTTGAAGTACAGCTTCTTCGTTTCCGTTTCCTTCTTTTCCTGATCGTACCCGCCGATGTGGGAACGATACAGGCTGCCGTACTCCTTGCGGCGCTCGGTGAAGGCATTGTCATAGGACGGCATGAAGAAATCGGTGTCCTCGAAGAGCTTGTCTTCGAAGCCGAAGTACAGGCGCGTGTCCTTGAGGCTGAGCTTGAGCACCCAGTAGGCCGTCAGGCGGTTGAGCGCGAAGATCAGGTCGCGCACCTCGTAGGTGGTGTCCACCACGACCTTTTCGTTGCTCGTGAAGGGCAACTGGAAAGTGGTGATGTCGTCTTCGTCGATGAAAGCGACAAACGTGCCGCCGCCTGCGTGGAAGTCGATTTCTTCTTCGAAGCGCTTGAACTGCTCACGCATCTTGAGGGCGAGGTCGCGGTCGAGGTTGCGTTTTTCCACTTCCTCGCGCGCTGCCTTGAGCGCATCCTTGATGCGGATGAAGTTTTTCTTCTGGTTGGCGAAACCTTCCTCGAGCGGTACGATGAGCGATACCGCACATTGCTTTTCTACACCGACAAACTTCCTGAGTTCGTCACGCAAGGGCTTGATCATGGCCATTCGTTTTTTGGGTTTTGAGTTTTTTACTCAAGCCCCAGCGAATACTGTGCCCCGCGCATACAGCACCCCACTTCCCTGCAATTCTGTCCGCTCGCCATGCAAGATGCATGTCAATTTGCCGCCCCGACGGGAAATTTGTCGGGCTTCGAGGGTCGTCTTGCCCAGCCGCTCGGCCCAGAAGGGGGTGAGCGTGGTGTGCGCCGAACCCGTCACGGGGTCTTCGTCGATGCCATAGGCGGGGTAGAAGCAGCGCGACACGAAGTCGCAATCGCTGCCCGGCGCCGTGACGATGAAGCCGCGCACGTGCGACACGGCTTTCAATCGACTGAAATCCGGCTGCAGGCTGCGCACGGTCGCCTCATCCTCGACCCGGATGAGATAGTCTTCCCGGCCCAGCCAGGTCTCGAGGGGTTGCACGCCCAGAGCTTCCATGGCTTCCAGCGGTAGGGGCGTTGGCTGCAGGTGGTCGGTCGGAAAGTCGAGGCTGAACTTGCCCGGCGCCACGCGGCTGACGGTCAGCGGCCCGCTGCGCGTGAAAAAGCGGACGGCCGGGCGGCCGTAGCCCAGCTGCTCGAACAGCACGAAGGCAGTGGCCAGCGTGGCGTGGCCACACAGATCGACCTCGCGCACGGGGGTGAACCACCGCAGGCGGTAGCCGTCGCCTTCGGGTGCGAAAAAGGCCGTCTCGGAAAGGTTGTGCTCGGCGGCCATGTGCTGGAGCAGGGCATCATCGGGCCAGTGGTCCAGCGGGACGACGGCGGCAGGGTTGCCCCCGAAGACGCGATCGGTAAAGGCATCTACGATGAAGAGGTCGAACGGCATGGGCAGCGTGCTTATCGGGCGATGACGATGTACTTGTTCTTCTTGCCCAGCTCTACGAGCAGGTAGCGCTGGTGCAGGAGCTGGTCGGCGCCGATGACATCATCGATGCTGCGCACCTTGACCTTGTTGATGCTCACGGCATTGTTCTGGATCATGCGGCGCGCTTCGCCCTTCGACTTGGCGAAGTCGGTCAGGTCGGTCAGCAGCTCGATGACCGGCACGCCCCCGTCCTGGAACAGATCGACGGGCACCTCGGCCGACGGAATCTCGCGGGCCACGGCCCTGAGGTCGTCGGCCGTCAGGCTGCGCAGGAAGTCGGCATCGGCCTTGCGGTTGAACAGCAGCTCCGACACGCGCAGCACCGACTCGTAGGCCTCGCGCGAGTGGATGCGTACGGTCAGCTCCTCGGCCAGCATGCGCTTGAGTGTCTGCGGGTCGTCGGCCAGGTCGCGCTCCATCTCTTCCACTTCCTGGCGCGACTTGAGCGTGAAGTAGCGGATGTACTTCGGCAGGTCGGCATCGGCAGCGCGCAGCCAGAACTGGTAGAACTGATAGGGCGAGGTGAGCTCGGGGTCGAGCCAGATGTTGCCCTGTTCCGACTTGCCGAACTTGGAGCCATCGGCCTTGGTGAGCAGCGGCGTGGTGACGGCATAGGCTTTCTGGCCCAGGTTGCGGCGGATGAACTCGGTGCCCGAGGTGATGTTGCCCCACTGGTCCGAGCCGCCCATCTGCACCGTGCAGCCCTCCTCGATGAACAGCCGCTGGAAGTCGTATGCCTGCAGGAGCTGGTAGCTGAACTCGGTGAAGCTCATGCCCGTCTCGAGGCGTTTGGCCACGCTCTCCTTGCTCAGCATGTAGTTGATGGTGAGCGTCTTGCCCACCTCGCGCAGAAAGCGCAACACGTTCATGTCCTTGTAGAAGTCGAGGTTGTTGCGCATGATGGCGCGGTTGGGGCCTTCCTCGAAGTTGAGCAGCTTGTAAAACTGCTGCTTCTGCCGCTCCAGGTTGGCGTCGAGCTCTTCTTCCGACTTGAGCTCGCGTTCCTTGTCCTTGCCCGAAGGGTCGCCGATGCGACCCGTAGCGCCACCCATCAGCACGATGGGCTTGTGGCCTGCACGCTGAAAGAGCGTCAGGATCATTACCTGGACGTAGTTGCCAATGGTGAGGCTGGGAGCGGTGGGGTCGAAACCTATGTATCCGACGCGCTGGCCGGTGCGCAGGTGCTCCTCGACGCCCGGCGTCAGGTCGTGGAGCATGTTGCGCCACCTGAGTTCTTCGATGAAATCCATGAGACCACTTTTTTCAAGGCCGCAAAGGTAGGCCTTTCTCCGACTGCAGAAAATGGGAGGTGCAGGCGGGGCCTGCGTGGCCCCG
>CAYNYN010000083.1:7684-12209 GCA_964401445.1 uncultured Saprospiraceae bacterium
TTCTTTCCCGAACCATATCACCTGCGGCATATCTTTGCCCACCATGGAACGCACCCTCGAGCAATACGATGCGGTACTGGCGCGCTGCCGCGCGCTGTTTGCCGCCAAGGCACGCGACTATGGCACGGCCTGGCGCATCCTGCGCCCCTCGTCGCTGACCGACCAGATGTTCATCAAGGCCATGCGCATCCGCTCCATCCAGGAGGCGGGCACGCAGAAGGTCGACGAGCCGGTGGAGGACGCCTTCATGGCGCTGGTCAACTACGGTCTGATGGCGCTGATCCAGCTGCGGCTGCCTGCGGATGCGCCGCTCGAGCTCAGCGAAGCAGAAGCGCTGCGCCTGTACGACGAGGAAGCGCGCCGCACGCGCGAGCTGATGATCGCAAAGAACCACGACTATGGCGAAGCCTGGCGACAGATGCGCGTGTCGGCCATCACCGATATGATTTTGATGAAGTTGCTGCGTTTGCGCCAGATCGAGGCCCAATCCGGCAAGACTATTGCGTCGGAAGGGCCGGAAGGCAACTACAGAGATATCGTCAATTATGCCATCTTCGCCCTGATATTGCTCGAGGAGCAACGGCACAATTGAGGAAAATTCTGCTTCTTTGCTTGCGCAAAAACGCGATCCGAACACATCCCGAAAACGACGCCAACCATGACGATCGGCACACTTACCCTTTACATCGGACTCGTCGCACTCGTGCTCACCGGCCTGACCGTATGGCTGGCCAAGCACAAGTCGGTATGGATGACCTTCCTGCAGCACTTCTGTGGCTCCCTGTTCGTCTTTTCCGGATTCGTCAAGGTGATCGATCCGCTGGGCACGGCCTACAAGATGGAACAGTACTTCGCCGAGTTTCAGAGTACGTTTGCCGATACGTGGTTTTCGTTCCTGGCGCCCATGTTCCCGTGGCTGGCCACCCATAGCGAGCTGTTCAGCATCGTCATGATCGTTTTCGAGATCGCGCTGGGCGTGATGCTGCTCATCGGTGCCTGGCCGCGTTTCACCAGCTGGGCGTTCTTCCTGCTGGTGCTGTTTTTCACTTTCCTGACGGGCTTCACCTACCTGACCGGTTACGTGCCCGACGGCGTCAACTTTTTCGAGTTTTCGAAATGGGGGCCGTACGTGGAGACCAACATGAAGGTGACCGACTGTGGCTGCTTCGGCGATTTTCTGAAGCTGGAGCCCAGGGTGTCCTTCATGAAGGACCTCGTGCTGCTCGTGCCGGCGGTGTTGTTCCTCCTGTTCACCGACCGCATGCACCAGTTCTTCACGGCGCGGCAGCGCAGCCTGATCGTGGGTGGCGTCAGCGTGGCCATGCTGGTGTACGGCTGGAGCAACTACGTCTGGGATATTCCCGACATCGATTTCCGTCCCTTCAAGGTGGGCGTGAACGTGGCCGAGCGCAAGGCACTCGAGGAAGAGGCTGCGGGCAACATCGAGATCATCGCCTATCGGGCCCGCAACAAGCAGACGGGCGAGGTGGTCGAGATCCCCTTCGAACAGTACCTGGCCGAGTACAAGAACTATCCGAAAGAGGAGTGGGACCTGGAACAGATTACGACGGAGCCGGCCGTCGAGCACACCAAGATCAGCGATTTCGAGGTGAGCAACCTGGCCGGTGAGGACGTGACCGAGCACATCCTCACCAACCCCAACTACCATTTCATGGTGGTGGCCTACAAGCTGTGGTACGAGACGCAGTACGAGCCCTACACCGTGCAGGATTCCATCTTCACCGCCGACACGGTCGTGACCTTTGCCCCCGATGGCAAGGCCGACACGGCACTCGTGCGGCGGTTCGTGCGGGTGGACACGCGCACCGAGCAGCGGCCGGTGTACACCTTCGATCCCGATTATCTGGAGCGTTATACCGAGCATCTGAATCCGCTTTTGGCGAAAGCCAAAGAAGAAGGCTACGAGGTGTACGTGGTGACCGGCTACACCGATCCGGCCATCATCGAAGCCTTTGCCGCACAGACCCAGTCGCGCTGGCCCTTCTACCAGGCCGACGATATCCTGCTCAAAACCATCGTTCGTTCCAATCCGGGGCTCGTGTTGTGGCGCAATGGCACCATCATCGGCAAATGGCACTGGCGGCAACTGCCTGATTGGGAGACGCTCAAGGCCAACTATTTGCGCCAGCCACAATGAGCGTATGGCATGTGAAGGAAAAAAGGTCTTTCTTTGCAGCCGACCCCGGTCCGACGACAATGAAGATTGTCCGGATTTGAAAACCAAATTTGACTACACCGTATCCGTACATGCTGAGTCGTAGAAACATCCGTGTAAAAGTGATGCAGGCCCTGTATGCCATGACCAGGGACCCGCTCATGTCGCTCAAGGACACCGAAAAGCTCTATCTGGATCTCCTCGATCAGTCGTGGGATCTGTATCTCTTTTCCCTGCTCTTTTGGCAAAAAGTGGCCCTCTGGGCCCACAAAGACCAGGAGCAGCGGCAGGCCAAGCTGCTGCCGAGCGAGGAAGACAAGCAATTCAAGCCCTTGCTCGGGCAAAATCCGCTCATCGATTTCGTGGTGCAGCACGACGACTTCCAGCGCCTGGTGCGCCAGCGCCGGCTCGTGCAGAAAGTGGACGAAGACATCGTCAAGAAGCTGTACAAGGATTTCAGCCAGACGGATGGCTATCTCGAGTATGCCCTCGGAAAGAAAGGGGACGACATCGAGGTGCACCGCGAAATGCTCATGAACCTGTACAAGTGGCTGATCAAGCAGGAGCTGTTCGACAGCCTGCTCGAAGACCTGTTCCCCGTGTGGATCGACGACAAGTCGCTGGTGGTGGGCGCCATGAAAAAAACCATTCGGTCGCTGCCCGACGACCCCGACCTGCACCGCACACACAAGCCGCCACACGACGCCACCCACGATTTCGGGCTGCACCTCCTGCGTCAGGTGGTGGAGCGCGACCGCGAGCTGCTGCAGACCATCAAGCCCACCCTCAAAAACTGGGACATCGACCGGCTGGCCGTGCTCGACATGATCTTGCTCAAGATGGCCCTGGCCGAGCTGCTGGGCTGCCCGACGATTCCGACCAAAGTCACCCTCAACGAGTACGTGGAGATCGCCAAGCTCTACAGTACCGACAAAAGCAAGGACTTCGTGAACGGCATCCTCGATCGCTTGATGAAGCAGCTGAGCGAGGAAGGGAAGATTCACAAGACGGGCCGGGGGTTGATGGATTGAGGCGTGTATCCCTTTCTATTTCAGGTTTTTGATCCGATGCCGTGGGGTGCCCGACACGGGGCGCGCGGTATGGGGTGGTAAGGCGTTAGTAAAACCTTAACCAATTGTTGTTTGAACAACCATTGTTTATACGATAATTTTGTGCCGTGCGAATCGAAGAAGCGATCAAGCAAAAGTTCTTCAAGAACGAGTATCAGAAAGCGCACGTCAATGTGCTGTACACGGCAGCCTGGCTGACCGCCTCGATGAATGCTGCGCTCAAGCCGTTTGGTCTGTCGATGCAGCAGTTCAACATCCTGCGCATTCTGAAGGGCAAGTCGCCCGAGCCCGCTACCGTGCGTGAGCTGACGGACAAGATGATCGACAAGATGTCGAACGCGAGCCGGCTGGTGGAGAAGCTGCGCAAGAAAGGGCTCGTCGATCGGCGTCCGTGCCCGCACGACCGCCGCAGGGTAGAGGTGCGCATCACGCCCGAGGGCGAGGCGCTGCTGGCCCGGGCCAGTAAAGTGGTAGAGGAGGACATCATGCAGCAGATGTCGCAATGTCTGACGGAGGAGGAAGCGGTTTTGCTCAACGAGCTGCTCGATCAGCTTCGATGCACGGAATGAAATTCAATTACCCAAAATTTAAAGGACTATGAAAGGAGTAAAACTGTTCGGACTCTTTGCCATCGCACTCGCTGCTTTCGCATTCGTGCTGCCCGTGGAGCGCACGGTGTACAAGGCCGACACGCAAGCCACCACGCTGAAGTGGAAAGGCTACAAGGTGACCGGCGAGCACGAGGGTATGGTCAAGCTCAAGGAAGGCTTCCTGGTGTACGAAGACGGCAAGCTGGCAGGTGGCGAGTTCGTGGTGGACATGACCACGATCGAAGACACCGACCTGCAGGGCGAATGGAAAGCCAAGCTGGAGCGCCACCTCAAGTCGGACGATTTCTTTGGCGTGGAGAAATATCCCATGTCGAAATTCGTCATCACCCGCGTAGTGCCGCAGGGCCCCGGCAAGTACAAAATCATCGGCAACCTGACCATCAAGGACATTACCAAAGAGATCAAATTCGTTGCCGACGTGAAGGAGATCGGCGACTCGGTCGAGGCTGATGCCAAAATCACCATCGATCGGGCCGAGTTCAACGTGCGCTACGGCTCGGGCAGCTTCTTCGACAACCTCGGCGACAAGACCATCTACGACGAGTTCGACGTGTGGGTACACCTGGTGACCCGCAAGGCTGTGTAAAGACACACGAAAGCGCGCTGAATTGCGCCGGGGCGGCCCTGTTTTCAGGGCCGCCCTTTTTGTTTGCACGTGGGGCGAAATT
>CAYNYN010000084.1:0-12180 GCA_964401445.1 uncultured Saprospiraceae bacterium
AAACTCGCTGTACATCTTCCCCTGCCGGTACTGCGAGAGGACGTGCCGCACCGTGTTGGTCAGGTTTTTGGGCAAATTTTTCAAGGAGAACCAGCGCACCTCCTTGAACTTCTCCGGCTCGCGCGAGCGCAGCCGGCCCTCCCAACGGGTGGCCTTGAAATAGAGCGTCACGCGATGGCCATTGCGCGTGCGCTTGTGTAGCACGTGCGCCAGCTGCAGGTCCTCGGCCCGCAACAGGATGCCGGCCTCCTCGCGCGCCTCGCGGATGAGCGACTGGGTGGCCGTCTCGCCCGGCTCGATGGTGCCGCCCACCAGCGTGTAGTTGCCGCCGTTGGCCTTGGTCTGGCGCAATAGCAGGATCTCGCCCTTGTGATACAGGATGAGGCGTACCTTGAGCGTGGTGGTCCATTGTGTGGTAGCCATGGCCCTTGCGATGTATTGGCATGAGCAAAAATGGAAGAAGCGGACACGAGGGCTGCCCGTGTCCGCTCCGGATCCATGATTCGATGTGGCAGCCAGTCGCTTACGACTGCTGCATGGCCGCAGCGGCATGTTGCTTGTACACGCCGGCCTGCAGCTTGTCCTTGACGGCTACGAAAGCCTCGATCGTCTGGTCGATGTCTTCCTTGCGGTGTGCGGCCGTGGGGATGAGGCGCAGGATCATCATGCCCTTGGGCACCACCGGATACACCACGATGGAACAGAAGACGTGGTAGTTTTCGCGCAGGTCGCGCACCAGCGCCATGGCTTCGGGGATGGTGCCGTTGAGGTACACGGGCGTCACGCACGAGTTGGTGGTGCCGAGGTCGAAGCCGGCCTCGCGCAGACCGCCCTGCAGCATGCGCACGTTCTCCCACAGGCGCTCCTTGTGTTCGGGCTGGGTGCGCAGCATCTCCAGGCGCTTGAGGTTGCCCTCGACGATGGGCATGGGCAGCGACTTGGCGAACACCTGGCTGCGCATGTTGTACTTCAGGTACTTCATGATGTCGGCATCGCCGGCGAAGAAGGCCCCGATGCTGGCCATCGACTTGGCGAAAGTCGAGAAATAGATGTCGATCTCGTCCTGTACGCCTTGCTCCTCGCCCGCGCCGGCGCCCGTTTTGCCCAGCGTGCCGAAGCCGTGGGCGTCGTCGACCAGCAGGCGGAAGTTGTACTTCTTCTTCAGCTCGACCACGCCGCGCAGGTCGCCCTGGTCGCCGCGCATGCCGAATACGCCTTCCGTGATGACGAGGATGCCGCCACCCGTCTTTTCGACGATCTTCTGCGCCGACTGCAGGTGGCGCTCCAGCGACTCCATGTTGTTGTGCTCATAGGCAAAACGACGGCCGTGGTGCAGGCGCACGCCATCGACGATGCAGGCATGGCTCTCCGAGTCGTACACCACCACGTCGCGGCGGCCCAGCAGGGCGTCGATGGCCGACACCATACCCTGGTAGCCGAAGTTGACCAGGGCGGCAGCAGGCTTGCCCACGAACTCGGCCAGCTCTTGCTCCAGGCGATCGTGCAGGTCGGTAGCCCCCGACATCAGGCGCGAGCCCATCGGGTAGGCCAGACCCCAGCGGGCGGCCGCCTCGGCGTCCACTTTGCGCACCTCGGGATGGTTGGCCAGGCCCAGGTAGTTGTTCACGCTCCAGACGATGACCTCCTTGCCCTGAAACTTCATCCGGGGCCCGATCTCACCTTCCAGTTTGGGGAAAACGAAATACCCCTCTGCCACGTCGGCCCACCGACCCAGCGGACCCATGTCCTTGCGGATCTTGTCGAAAATGTCGTTTCCTTTTTGCTCTGCCATGAGAGTATGATTTTGAATGAATGTGCCACTTCCTTGCAGCTATGCGCCACAACGTCAGCGGAAAAACTGCGCAAAGATCCGAAAATGGATCGACTTGTCGCCGGTGAGAAAAATTACTCCCGTCCGGGCGGCATTTGCCGAAAGGCACTGCCCGGATGTGCAGCGACCTGCACCACATATGCCGTGATGCAGGTCGTCTGTCATTTGCCCGTCAGGAACCTGTCTTCTTCATTCATTTGTTGCCGGCCGCGGCAGGGCGGGGAGCATCGGCAGGCGCTTCGTCCTCTTCGAGGAAGCCCTGCTCGCGCATCCAGTCGTCGTTGAACACCTTGCCGAGGTACTTGCTGCCGTGGTCGGGCAGGATGGCCACCACCACGTCGTCTTCGCTCAGCTCGTCCTTGATCTGGTGGATGCACTGGATGGCGGCGCCGCTGCTGTAGCCGGCCAGGATGCCTTCCTTGCGTGCCAGCTCGCGCGTACGGAAGGCCGCGTCCTTGTCGGTCACCTTGACGAACTTGTCGATGAGGCTGAAGTCCACGTTGGCCGGGATGATGTTCTTGCCCGTGCCTTCGATGCGGTACGAGTAGATCTCGTTTTCGTCGTAGATGCCCGTCTCGTGGTATTTCTTCAGCACCGAGCCGTAGGCATCCACGGCGATGACGCGGATGTCGGGGTTCTGCTCCTTGAGGTAGCGCGCCGTGCCGCTGAGGGTGCCGCCCGTGCCGGCGCTAGCCACCAGCACCGTGACGCGCCCGCCGGTCTGTTCCCAGATTTCGGGGCCGGTGGTCAGATAGTGTGCCTCGGCGTTTTCGAGGTTGAAGTTCTGATTGACGTAGTAGGCATTGGGGATCTCCTGTGCCAGGCGCTCAGCCATCTTGTAGTAGGAGTCGGGGTCGTCGGGCTTGGCGCTCTTGGGGCAGATGACCACTTCGGCGCCGAGGGCCTCGAGCATGTCCACCTTTTCCTTGGAAATCTTGCTGGCAGCCGTCAGCACGCACTTGTAGCCCTTGATGGCAGCCACCATGGCCAGGCTGAAGCCCGTGTTGCCCGAGGTGGCTTCGATCAGGGTGGCACCCGGCTTCAGCTCACCGCGCTTCTCGGCCTGCTCGATCATGTGCAGGGCGATGCGGTCTTTGGCCGATTGGCCCGGGTTGAAACCCTCGACCTTGACGTACACCTCGCCCGGCACGCCTTCCACGACGCGATGAAGGCGAATGAGCGGCGTCTGCCCGATCGTGTCGAGGATGGTCTGGCAAGGCCGGGAAAATCTCATCTTGTCATCCATAGCATTCTGCTTTGCGTTGTTTTGCCTTTCGGCAAATGACAACAGGTTCGCATAAGGTACCTGCCGGGGTATCGGGTCGTTGCAACCCTCGGGCGATCGATGACATGTGAAAGGATCGATGCAGGCACCTGTTTTTTTCAGCACATAGAGCTGCGAAGAGGCTATGCCCTGAGGCTGAAACAACGCCCCCTTTGGCCGCAAATATAGCCAATCGCATGCTCTGGCTCAAAACGTTGCAAAGTATTTAACGCTGCGCAAACTCCGATGAAGGCTTTTCAAAAAATATCTTTCTTTTCAACAGAATCAGCAATTCGCTGATTTTGTTTGCGCTATCGTCCAAACGCGCAAAGAAATTTCCTCCGGGCCGGCATTTTTCGAAAGAAAAAAACCGCCTGTATGGCTGGCTGATTTTGGGGATAGCGCACGTGCCACAGTATCAGGCATTGCGCCATGCGCCCGGTGGCTGGTACAGCTTGAGCCACAGACCCGGCACCGGCCTGTCATCGACGCCGAGGAAATTCCATCGCCGCAAGTCCGACATCTTGACGCCATGGCGGCGCGCCACCTGGTCGAGTGTTTCGCCCGGCGCGAGGCGATACAGGCGCAACAGGGCCGAATCGATGGGGTCGGTCGCAGGGTCGGGCTGGATATTGACCTGCAGGCCGTCGAGGGGCTGGTCCTTGAGCCAGGCCCTGAAGGCAGGAAAAGCCGCTTCGGGCAGTGCCAGCAAGGCCGGCCGATGCGCGGCCCGGATCACGCCGTCCGGCCAGGCGGGGTTCAGCGCCTTCAGCACGGCCAGTGGGACCCCCGTGGCCCCGCTCACGGCACGCAGCGGCAGGTGCCCCTCGACGACCACCCAGGTGCGATGCCGCATCCACTCGGGCAGCGGCCTCGGCTCCAGCCCGTGCAGCGAATGGTACTGGCAAACGTAGGCGGCTGCGAGAAACGCCGAGACGTAGCGCGCCGTCTGCCGGGGCAAATAGCGGCGTAGGTGCCAGTAGTTGCGCGTGCCGCCCCGACGAATGGCCTGCAGCACCCGCCCCGAACCACAGTTGTAGGCCGCCAGCACCAGCTCCCAGTCGCCGAACTCGGCGTGCAGGTCCTTCAGATAGCGCGCAGCGGCCATGGTGGCCCGCCAGGGGTCGAGGCGCTCGTCGCGCGTGGCACTCACCTCGAGCCCGTACTGGCGCGCCGTGGCAGGCATGAACTGCCACAGCCCCCGCGCGCCGGCCCCCGAAAGGGCGTCGGGCTGCAGGTTGGACTCCACTACCGCCAGATATTTCAGCGATACGGGCACCCCTTCCGCTTCGAACACCTGCTCGATAATCGGGAACCACACTTCGGCGCGGCCCAGCATCAGGCTGGCATCATGACGACCGAAGGTGAAATATCGTTCGAGGAACCAGCGGGCCGTCTCGTCGTACACCGGTGCCACCGGCACGTCCATCATCAGAAAACGCTGCTCCACTATCTCGTCCAGCGTATTGGACGCGCCCGCCGGCCACGCTGCACCCAGCATCAGCCACGCAGACAACGCCCACGCGATCCATTTTTTCATGTTCATGGGGTTTTGGTTTTTTGGCACACCCATCACCAAAGTGTATTTATGACACAAAGGCGAAAATGGTTCAATGTCCTGCCCCCGAGGGGGCCATGCCTGGCTCGGGGGCCGCTTTTTTCATTCGTCTATCGCCGGATGGGGAGAAATCTTATTCGGGCAAGCACCGCAATTTGCCCAAAGCACCTACCGGCCGTGCGGACATTTTCGATATTTGGGCATGGGTACAAGATTTTCAGGGCGTTGGCGCGGAGCATGGGCGGCATTTGGATGGTGCCTGCTCTTCTTTTTCGCGCATGCTTGCGTGTCGGTAGCGCAGGAGCACACGAGTATCTACCTGCACCGCTACGGTTACGAAGACGGCATGTCGCATCGCAACGTGTTCGGGGTGGCGCAGACGCCCGACGGGCTCATCTGGCTGGCCACCATCAATGCCCTGAACCGTTATGACAGCTACCGTTTCCGACACTACGCCCCTTCTGATCTGACCGGCCTTCCTGCCCCGCCCTACCAGGCCATAGCGGCCACGCCGCAGGGCGCACTCTGGCTCGGCTGCGGCGCCCAACTGACCCGTGTGCAGCCCCAAGGACACCGCGCCCGCAGCTGGCCCATACCTGCAGATGAAGGCGAAGAGTGGCAGATACACGAGATTTTGCCGCAAGGCGCACATACCTGCCACGTGCTGGCGCGGGCGCTGCCCTCGGGACGCCTGTACTGGTGGCGCTGGCACCAAGGCGCATGGCAGGAGGTGGGCTGGCAGCCTGCCGCCGAATCGACGGCCATGAGCCGCTGGCGCGGCACGATCCTGTGGCTGACCCCGCGCGGCCTGCTCGAAGGCGGACAGCCGCCCGAACCGCAGGCCCTGGCCGTCTGGCTTCGACCCGGCGAAAAGAACTGGCCCTTCGCGCCCGACGACCCGCCGGTGGCGCTCTTCAACCAGGCCGACCAGCGCCTCTGGGCGCTTTCGCAAAAAGGCAACGTGTACGTCAGCACCGACGGACGCCAATGGCAGCGCCACGCCGCCTCGGACCACTGGCCCCGGGCGCGGCCGGCAACCACCCTGTTGGTGACCCGCAGCGGGCACGTCTGGATCGGCGGGCGACAGGAGCTGATGTGGTATGATCCCGAGCACGACGCCCACCAGCACTTCAGCGGGCGATTCGACCAGCTGTTCGAGTATCCCCCCACGTTCCGACAGCTGATGGAAGACAGCGGGGGCGTCGTGTGGGCCGCCACCGAATTTGGCGCACTCACGGCCACCGCTGCGCGCCCCTTCTTCCGGCGTTACCTCCATGGCGGCAACGAGCGCTGCACCAACGGCTTTTGCAGCATCCGGGGCATGACGGTCGATGCCGCCGGCAAAGTGTACATCAGCTACTACCACGGCATCCACGTGCTCGACCCCGCCTCGGGCCTGCTCGCGCCGCTGGTGCCGGGCCGCCCCTTCTACCACACCCCCTTCGGTCTGTTGTGGGCCGAAGACGCCCTGTGGACCGGCGACGGGCTGCGGCTCCATTTGCCGAAAGGCCCTGTGGACACCCTCCTGCCCAGGCCGCTCATAGGCAGCGAGGGCGTGGTGGCGCGCGATGGCAGCGGCCAGATCTGGATGGGGTGCGGCCACGTGCTGGCGCGCATGCAGCCGCGCGCGGCAAAGCCCACGCTGCTGGCCCACGGTCTGGACACGACCGCCTTTCGGCAAATCACGTATCTGGAGCCGGCCGCGCCCGACTCGCTGCACATGTGGGTAGGTACCGACGGGGCCGGCGTATTCCTCGTGGACCCGACGGGACAGGTGCGCGACCACATCGGCACGGAGCAGGGACTGGCCCATCCCCGCGTGCTGGCCACCCTCCAGCTCGGCGACCAGCTGTGGATCGCCACGGCGGCAGGCTTGCACGCGTACCACCTGCCCACCCGTCGCATGCAGCGCTGGACGCAAAGAGAAGGGCTGCCCAACGACTTCATCAACGGCCTTTTGCCGGAAGGCGATTCGGCGCTCTGGATCAGCACCGACCTGGGGCTGGCCCGGATGCGGCTGGCCGACCATTCGCTGCAGCGCTTTTTCCGCGAAGACGGGCTGGCGCAAAACGAGTTCAACCGCATCGCTTTTCTGCGCACCCCCGACGGGCGCATGTACTTCGGCGGCCTCAACGGCGTGACGGCCTTCACGCCGGGGCCGCAACTGGCACGCCTGCTCGCACGCCCTGCCACGCCCCTGCTGTGGAGCGGCCTGTCGTGGTACGACACGCGGCGCGACACGCTCGTGCAGCTCGACGGCCCCCTGCCACCCGATACCACGCTGCACCTGCACTGGCGCGACAAGCTGCTGCGCTTCCGCTTTGCGCTGGCCGACTTCAGCCGACCCCGCGAACACAAATACGTCTGGCGGCTGTCGGGCTATGCCGACCAGTGGTCGGAGCCCGTGGCCGTGCCCGAAGTGCTGATCAACGAACTGGCAGGTGGCCATTACACGCTCGAAGTGCGCCCCCAGGGTCCGGCCATGGGCGGCACCCTGCGCATCCACCTCGACGTGGCGGGGGCATGGTATCGGCAGCCTGGCTGGTGGCTGGCCCTGATCGGCATCGTGCTGATGGCGAGCTGGGCCCTCTTCCGCTATCGGCTGCAGGTGGCCCGCGCACGGGCCCGGCGCCTGGAAAGGATGGTGGAGGCCCGCACCCGCGAGCTGGCCCGCGCACGCGAGCAGTCGGAAGCCCTGCTGCGCAACATCCTGCCGGCCAGCATCGCCGAGGAGCTGAAGCAGCACGGGCGCGTGGCCGCCCGTCGCTACTCTTCCGTGTCGGTACTGTTCACCGACTTTTCGGGCTTCAGCCGCTGGGCCAGCATCCTTCCGCCCGAGCAGCTCGTGTCGGAGATCGACCGCTGCTTCCGCGCCTTCGACCAGATCGTCGAAGCGCACCAGCTCGAGAAAATCAAAACCATCGGCGATGCGTACATGTGCGCTGCCGGCCTGTTCGACGCCAGCGGCCCAGGCGCCGCCCGCGCCATCGTAGAGGCCGCCATCGCCATGCAGCGGTTCATGGAGCAGTATCGGCGAGACCAGCCCGAAGGCGCACCCGCCTTCGAGATGCGGGTGGGCATCCATACGGGCGCCGTGGTGGCCGGCGTGGTGGGCACCAGGAAGTTTGCCTTCGACATCTGGGGGCAGACGGTCAACGTGGCTCAACGCCTCGAGCAGCGCTGCCCCCTCAACGCCATCCAGGTATCGGCCCACACACTCGAAGCCTGTGGCGCCCATTCCTTCGTCGCCTCACCCAACGGGCACTACACGCCCCCCGACGGGCAGCCCATCCCCACCTTCCTCATCGCCTGGCGATGAGCGAGGCACTTACATCACGATGTTGTAGGCAATGAGCTGGCCGAACAGACCGATCAGGTAGCCGGGCCACAGCTCGGCCGGCGTGTGGGCTTCGAGGTACAGGCGTGCGGTGCCCACCAGCCCGGCCAGCAGGATGAGGATCATGAGCAGCACGTTGACGTGCAGATAGAGCGGCTCGAAGCCGTCGAACTGGAGGGTGAAATAGTCGAGCTCGAAGGTGGCCATAGCCAGCAGCATCAGCGCCAGCAGCCCGCCCATGCCCACGGCATGCGCACTCACCTTGGTGAAAGCGTTCAGGAAAAAAGCCACGAACAGGGAAATGGACGCGCCCAGCATGAAGGCCGTATATATGCGCGGAATGTCGGTGTTGTTCAGGAAGTTGATGACGAGCCACAGGTAAAACATGCCCGTCAGGATGTAGGGGCCGATGCGGTCGTGGCGGTCGCGCAGATCGATACTGCTCACCAGCCCCAGCATGCGCATCATGAACACGGCAAAGGCGGGGATGAGGAAGGTGCTGAAAAACACCAGGATGAGCAGCCGCACCTCCCCTTCCACCGAGTGCACGCCAAAGATGTAGGGGTTGGTACCCAGAAGCAACAGCAAGCCATAGGTAGGCACCAGCAGCGGGTGTGCCAGCACCGAAACGATCCAGGCGCCCGTGCGCAAAAAGGCAGACAGCTTGTGACTCACGTGTTGCATGGCATGTGTGTGCTTCGGCCGCAAAGAAATGGAAAAGCCCGATCATTGGCCGCCCCGAGATGCCGACAGAGGGCGATGGCTGAGACGCTCCAAAGGAGGATTCGAGGATTTGATGGTTGAGCCTGCTGCAAAAAGTCGATAGACGATAGACGATGGACGATGGACGATAGTACCTACGTCGTCACGACGTTACGCGTCACGACGTCACGTGTCACGCTACACCCTCAACCATTTTTCCAGAGGACTCGAATTGCATTCGCCATGAACCACCTGCACCAAAAAATCAGGCCCTGCCGCTTGCACGGCAGGGCTCATGACTATGGACACCCTATGACTATAATGGTCAGAACGAATAATTTCCGAGACAACGGGCTGGGCACCAGCAAATTTGCCCAATCTTGCCCGCTTGCGCAAACGCCGCGCCGCCACATTGGGCATGCTTCCGACATTTGCCGCGATTCTTTATACGATCCGCATCTTCAAAAGGTTCAAAAACGCCCCTTCATGCACCTGCAAACACTCAAGGAAGGCATCAGCCGCTTCCGCCAACAGCTCGCTCGCCCTGCCCCACCCGAGGTGCTGGCCCGCTACGAGGCGCAGTACCACTTCCAGCAGGCGTGGGACCCCGACGCGCCCGACTTCGCCGCCATGCTGGAGCGCAGCCTGCAGGCCCGCTACAGCCGTCGCCTGTGGAGCCGCAGCGGCTACGAGCCCCGCGCCGCCCTGCTGGCTCTGGCGCGCTATGCGCCCGAGCTGGTGCGCACCTTTTTCGGGGAGCTGTTTGCCGAAAGGCGCAGCATAGAGGACCGGCTGGACCGCTTCGTCTTCCACCTCGATGAGCTCTTTGCCGACTACCGGGCCCACGTGGCGCCCTGCCCCTGGCCCACCCACTTCCACGACGACGGCTACCGCATGGCCTCCCACTACCTCGCCTTCCGCTTTCCGGAAAGCTACGCGCCCTACGAGCTGGAGCTCATGCAGGCCCTGCTGCGGCACCTGCGCGCGCCCAACGTGCCGCTGAGCCACGACCTCGAGCGCTACTTCAAGGTGATGCGGGTGCTGCGCAAGTTCCTGCTCGAAGACGAAGAGGTGATGCGCCTGCACGAGGCGCGCCTCGCAGACGTGCCCCACGTAGCCGACAACCACCTGCTACTGGCCGAAGAGCTGGCGCGCTTCATGACGGGGCGCCCTTTCTGAAGGCAGGTGCCCCGACACACAACTCGACGGCAGCCGCTGCGTTCAGTCTTTATGCCGGAGCGGACTCGAGGTGCTATCTTGGACGGCACGAAAAGATTCGCGCGTACGGTTTTTGAAAAAGACGATGGACGATGGACGATGGACACACAATATTTATTCACAAAATACTGATAATAAACTTTAAACACTAAACTCTAAACTTTAAACTCAAACCCTACACCCTCAACGCTCAACCATTTTTCAAGGGACTCAATGAATCAAACCACCACGACCATGCGCTTTTTGATGTATTGCGCGCTACTGGGCAGTCTGCTGATGGCCGGCTGCACCTACACCCAGAAGATCACCGATGGCCAGACGGCTTTCGAACGCAAGCAGTATCCGCTCGCCATCGAGCTGCTGCAAAAGGACTTTCGCAAGGCCAAATCGCGTGTGGAGAAAGGCAAGATCGCCTTCCTCATCGGCGAGAGCTGGCGCATGATGCACGAAAACGACGAGGCAGCCCGCTGGTATCGCACCGCCTGGGACAACCTCTACGGCGTCGAAGCGCTCAAGCAGTATGCCTATGCGCTCAAGCATGCCGGCCGATACGAGGAAGCCATGCAGGCCTTCAAGGAGCTCGGCATCGAGATCGGCAGTCCCTACGAGTACCGAAAGGAGATCAGCGCCTGCGAGATCGCGCTGGGCTGGCTCGAAAACGAGGACAAGAGCATCCGCGTGACGGCCGCACCCTTCAACAGCTCGGCTGCCGACTACGCGCCGGCGCTGTTTGGCGAAAGCCAGATCGTCTTCACCTCCGACCGGGCTGCCGCCACCGGCGACGAGCCCTACCACTGGACGGGGCGCGACTACACCGACCTGTTCGTGGCCGACCCCGCGACGGGCATCGTCGAACCGTTCGATGCCGCCATCAATACGCCGAAGAACGAGGGCACGGCCACCTTCACGGCCGACGGCACGGAGATGGTGTTCGTGCGCTGCGCCAACCAGGGCAAGTTCGAAGACGGCTACTGCCGCCTCTACTACAGCCGGCGCTCCGCCAATGGGTGGACGCCGCCGCTGCCGCTGCCCTTCCAGCGCGAGGGCATCAACTACGGGCAGCCGGCCTTCAGCGCCGACGGCTCGGTGCTCTACTTCTCGTGCAACGATCCCGAGGGCTGGGGTGGCTACGACCTGTGGCGCGTCGAGCGCAAGGGCAACGAGTGGGGCGAGCCCAGCCTGCTGAGCCGCACCATCAACACGCCCGGCAACGAGCAGTTCCCCACCCTGCACGGCGACACGCTCTACTTCGCCTCCGACGGCCACGTCGGCATGGGCGGCCTCGACATCTTCCGCACCTGGCCCATGCCCGACGGTGGCTGGGTGCCCGTGCGCAACGTGCTGCCCCCCCTCAACTCCAGCGCCGACGACTTCGCACTGGTGGTCGACGACCGCAGCCGGCCCGAAGAAGGCTGGCAGCAGGGATGGCTCACCTCCAACCGCGACGGCAACGACGACATCTACCGCTTCGTGCGCACCACGCCCGAAGAGCCGGCCGTGGTCGAGACGCCCGCACTGCCCGACTCGGCCTACAAGCTGTGGCTCGACGTGTACGTGCTGCAAAAGATCTTCAGCGACCCGCAGGACCCCTCCAGCCAGTACCTGGGCCGCAAGCCGCTGGCCGGCGCCACCCTCGTCGTGACGCACGACGACCAGACCGACACCCTCACCACCGGCGAAGAAGGGCTGGTCAGCCTGCAGCTCGAGTGGGATGCCGACTACACTTTCACCGCCTCGGCCGACGGCTTCCTCACCAACCAGGCCACCTTCAGCACGCGCGGCATCGGCCGCGACCCCGCCCAGCCCGAGCAGCGCTTCGAGCTGGAGATCGTGCTCGACCGCATCTACCTCAACCGCGAGATCGTGCTCGAAGACATCTACTACGACTTCGACCGCTGGGAAATTCGCGACGATGCCAAGCCCACCCTCGACCGGCTGGCCCGCCAGCTCAAGCTCAACCCCGACATCCGCATCATGCTCAGCTCGCATACCGACTGCCGCGGCTCGGACCGCTACAACCTCGAGCTTTCGCAAAAAAGGGCCCAGGCCGCCGTGGACTACCTGATCTCGAAAGGCATCTCGCCCGATCGCCTCGTGGCGCGGGGCATGGGCGAATCACAACCGCGCGCGCAGTGCATCTGCAGCCGCTGCACCGAAGAGGAGCACCAGCTCAACCGGCGCACGACCTTTACCATCATCGATGAGAAGGGGTTTTAGAGAGAGACGGAGTGACGGAGGGACAGAGAGAAGGAGTGAGGAGTGAGGAGTGA
>CAYNYN010000085.1:0-11974 GCA_964401445.1 uncultured Saprospiraceae bacterium
ATGATGAGACGCGAAAAAACGTGGCGTGCCTTTGCGGGCGTGGCGGCGTGGCGCGAGAAACTGCGTCCCACCCTGTGCGCGCACCTGCCATCCCCGTTTCGTACCTTTGCCCACCTCGGCGCTCGTCGCCGCTTCCGAACCACATGAGCACACAGTCAGCCACATACACCATTCGCCTGCCGCAGTTCGAAGGACCGTTCGATCTGCTGCTGTTTTTCATCGAGCGCGACGAGCTGGACATCCACAACATTCCCATCGCCAAGATCACGGACGACTTTCTGGACTACATCCGCCAGATGGAGCGGATGAACATCGACCTGGCCAGCGAGTTCATCCTCGTGGCCGCGACGCTGTGCCGCATCAAGGCGCGCATGCTCATCCCCCGCAAGCCGGTCGATGAGGAAGGCAACGAGATCGACCCGCGCGAGGAGCTGGTGCGGCGCCTGCTCGAATACAAGCGCTACAAGAGCGTGCTCGACGAGCTGCGCCAGATGGAAGAGCTGCGCTCGCTGCGCCAGCGGCGGGGCAATGCCAGCGACGAGCTGCGCCGGCTGGCCAACCAGGCCCTGGCCGATGCCGAGCTCGAGTCGCTCACCCTGTTCAAGCTGCTGAAGGCCTACGAGCGCGTGCTGAGCCGGCTCGAACAGCGCAAGCAGCAGCGCGTGCACCGCATCGTCAACTACCCCTACACCATCGCCGACCAGCAGGAATACCTGCTTTCCGTGGTCAGGCCCGGCCAGAAGGTGTCCTTCGAGCGCGTCTTCCTGCGCCTCGAAAACCGCATCCACGCCATCGTCACCTTTCTGGCGCTGCTCGACCTGCTCAACGCCCGCCGCGTCGCGCTCATCCAGGGCGAAGGCATCAACAACTTCTGGCTGACCGTCCCCCAACCCGCCGAAGAAGAAGAATGATGGACCTCGAACAGCTCATCGAACGCCACCCCGCCGTGATGGTCCTCTTTGGCGGCCCCGACTGCGGGGTGTGCCACGCCATCCGCCCCAAGCTGGAAGCGCTGGTGGCCGAAGCCTTCCCGAAAATGCAGTTCGCCTACATCGACTGCGCCGACGACCCCGCCGCCTGTGCCCGGCACATGGTCTTCACGGTACCCGTGGTGAAGGTGTGGCTCGACGGCCGCCTGGCGGGCGAGTGGGCGCGCGCCTTCAGTGTCGAGGCCATCCGACAGGCGCTCGAACGCCCCTACGAGCTGCTGTTTTCCTGAACGAGCCCGGCCCGCCGCGCGATGTCGCGCAGCGTGGGTACCGCCAGTCCGGCCGCCCGGGCATGCTCCAGCGCGCGCAACAGCCGCGCCGGCGCCGAGCGTCCCTTGCAGCGGTGCGCCGGATCGGCGGCGATGGCCGCCTCCAGCTTCCGCAAAAGGGCGGCCCGATCGAGCGGCCGGCCCACCAGCCACTCCTGCACGGCGAGCACTTCATCGGCCACGGCCCTTTCCAGCTCGGCATGTCGGGCGTGGAGCTCTTCGACGGTGGCGCCTTCCGGCAAAACCAGCCCGGCGATGTTGGTCGTGAGGATGTACAGGTTCTTGGCCACCAGCTCCAGCGTCATGGTCTCGGCCGTGGCTACCTCGAGGGCGGGAATGTCGATGGCTGCCAGCGCCCCCACGATGAGTGCCGCATGCGGCCCCCACACGGGCGAAGGCAGCAGCACCTTCACGTCCATGCCTTTCTTCTTTTCGAACCACACGGCAATGACCGTCGGCCGCGCGATGCCATGCGCTTCCCAGTCGCGGGGCAGCAGCTCGTTCTGCAACAGCACCAGCCGGTCTTGCCACGCCGGCGGCACCTTTTCCAGCACGGGGTGCAGGTCGGCCTCGCCCGTGGCCACGATGACGGCCTCCGGCTCGGGCATGTGGCGCGCCTCTTCGGCAGGATCCATGCCGCGCAGGATGGGGTAGACGGGATGGGCGGTGCGCAACAGGCCGCGCGCAAACACGCTGCCCAGCTCGCCAATGCCGATGATGACTACGGGGCTTTTCACGTGCGGAAGGGTTTAGACGTCAAGAATGAGGAAGAGGGGGCAGTGGTCGGAATGGACGGCTTCGTTGTAGTGGCCGGCATCGATCACGCGCTCCTTCAGCGCCTCCGACACGACGAAGTAGTCGATGCGCCAGCCCTTGTTCTTGGCGCGCGCGTTGGCGCGGAAGCTCCACCAGCTGTATTCCACCTTGTCGGGGTGCTTGTAGCGGAAGGCGTCGACGAAGCCGCTGTCCAGAAACTTGGTCAGCCAGGCGCGCTCCTCGGGCAGGAAGCCCGAGTTCTTTTTGTTGCGCACGGGATCGTGGATGTCCATTTCCGTGTGGGCGATGTTGAAGTCGCCGGTGATGACGAGACGCGGCTGCACTTCGAGCAGGGCATGCGCGTAGTCGTAAAAGGCATCCATGAACTCGTACTTCACCTGCTGGCGGACGTCGCCCGTCGTGCCCGACGGGAAATACACGTTCACCAATGACCAGCCGTCGAAGTCGGTGCGCAGCACGCGCCCCTCGGCATCGAAGCGGGCATCGCCCATGCCCACCTCCACGTGCCGCGGCTCGATCCTGGAAAAGGTGGCCACGCCGCTGTAGCCCGCCTTCTCGGCATCGTGCCACCACCAGTGGTCGTAGCCCATTTCCCGAAAGGGCGTCAGGTCCACCTGCTCGGCCCGTGCCTTGAGCTCCTGAAAGCACAGCACGTCGTGCGGGTGGGCAGCAAGCCATTCGGCCAGCCCCTTTTTCAGCGCCGAGCGGATGCCGTTGAGGTTGTAGGAAAGCAATTTCACAGCCATACCCCTGTCGTTTTGATGCGGCCAAAGATAGGAGAAGGAGAGACAGGGGGACGGAGAGACGGAACAGGTGAGTGAGTGGGAAGAGAATCGGAAGGAACAACTCGATGCACGACGAGCATTCACGTTGTCACGCGCCAGGCGGCGGGCGCCATTTGCCGAAAGGCAAAGAGCCGGCTGCTGAACCGACCTTTGCTATCTTTGTTGCACCAAAGCACGAAAACCCGCCTCATGGCAGGCGCGCATTGCCTGCACACCACATCAAATCCATGCTGTCATGCACGTAGACGATCTTTTGCACCGAGCTCTCCAGCTCGAACCGCTGAGCGCCGAGGAAGGCGTCTTTCTTTTCGAAAATGCCGGCACGGCCGAGCTGATGTACGTGGGCCACAAGCTGCGCCAGCATCACGTGCCGGGCGACGTGGTCACCTGGATCATCGACCGCAACTCGAACACCACCAACGTCTGCGTGGCCAACTGCAAGTTTTGCAACTTCTATCGGCGGCCCGGCCATCCCGAAGCCTACGTCACGACGCTCGAAGAATACCGACAGAAGATCGAAGAGCTGTTCCGCTTCGGGGGCGAGCAGCTGCTGCTGCAGGGCGGCCACCATCCCGAGCTCGGCCTCGACTACTACGTCAAGCTGTTCCGGCAGCTCAAGGAGTGGTACCCCAACCTGAAGCTGCACGCCCTCGGTCCGCCCGAGATTGCGCACATCACCAAGCTGGAAGGCAGCACCCACTACGAGGTGCTCAAAGCGCTGAAGGAGGCGGGCCTCGACTCGCTGCCCGGCGCCGGCGCCGAGATTCTGAGTGACCGCGTGCGCCGCCTCATCTCCAAGGGCAAGTGCGGGGCGCAGGAATGGCTCGACATCATGGCCACGGCGCACCAGCTGGGCATCACCACCTCGGCCACGATGATGTTCGGCCACGTGGAGACCAACCTCGAACGCATGCAGCACCTGGTGGCCATCCGTGAGGTGCAGGCCAAAAAGCCGCCCCACGCCAAAGGGTTCATCGCCTTCATCCCCTGGCCCTTCCAGGACGAAGGCACGCTGCTGCGCCGCCTCAAGCGCGCCCGCAACACCTGCACCGGCGACGAATACGTGCGCATGATCGCCATGAGCCGCATCATGCTGCCCAACATCAAGAACATACAGGCATCGTGGCTCACCGTGGGCAAGGCCGTGGGCCAGCTCAGCCTGCACGCCGGCGCCAACGACTTCGGCAGCATCATGATCGAGGAGAACGTGGTGTCGGCAGCCGGGGCGCGCTTCCGCTTCACGGCCCAGGGCATCCAGGACGCCATCCGCGAGGCCGGCTTCCGGCCCCAGCTCCGCAACCAGGAGTACGAGTATCGCGAGCTGCCGCCCCACCTCGTACAGCAGGAGCTCGACCGCACCACCATGATCGTGGACTGATCCCTTGCCGTGGCTGTGGCAACTTTCGTGCGGCCATCCCCATGCCTTCGTGTCGTGGCGATGGCCGCTCCCTTTCTTTTTTGGCTAACTTTACGCCAAAGGCACCTGCATGCTTTGAGACAAACGCCTGCAATACGATTATGCATCGTTCATCCCATAAACATAACCGCACCCCCTCGAGCGACGATGAGCTACTCGCACGTTTCAAGGAAACGCGCGACGAGGCCGCCTTCCGCGAGCTGTACGACCGCTACTTCCACCTGGCCAAGGGTACGGCCATGAAGTTTCTCAAAGACGAAGAAGCGAGCGACGAGGTGGTGGCCAAAGTCTTTGCCCTCCTCTACGAAAAGATCCCGACCACCGACATCCAATCGTTCAACGCATACCTGTATTCCACCATCCGGAACGAGTGCTTCGCACGCACGCGCAAGCAGCGCACCGAACTGAAAGCGCGCGAAAAAGCCATGGAGGCACAAATTTTTGGTGAGCCCTTTATGGAAAACGAAGGGTACAAACATCTTCTTCACGAAGGCCCCGACCTGGAAGCGGAGCTGCACCGGGCCATCGCCGCCCTTTCCGAGCCCCAACGCAAGTGCATCGAGTTGTTCTTTTTCGAAAAAATGGGCTACAAGGAAATACAGGAAGTCACGGGTTACGACTTCAAGCAAGTGAAAAGCTACCTGCAAAACGGCAAACGCAACCTCAAGATCGCGCTGGAAAAAATCCTCAAGTAACACCTGATATCAAACCCGAAGCGACCAAGTCATCATGATGGATCAGCAGAAAGATATACGCGACATCTTCAGGGATCGCCCCTGCCTCAGCCCCGACGAGCTGAGCGCCTATTGTCGCGGTGAGCTATCAAAGCAACTGCAACACGAAATCGAAGCCCACCTCATCGATTGCGCGCTGTGCAGCGCCGCCGTGGAGGGCTGGATGGAGCAGGGCCAGCCTGAGCCCGAAAAGATCGCCGCCGATCGCGACAAAGTCTGGGAAAAAATCAGGCAGCTGCGCCAGCGCCCCGCCGGGGCCCGCGTGCGCCGGCTGTCGCCGCTGTGGCGCAACGTGGCTGCCGTGTTTGCAGTGCTCGTCGCCGGATGGCTGATCTACCAGGCCACGCAGACGCACCCCTCGCCCAACAAGCTCTTCAGCGAATACTACGAACCTTATCAGATCGATTTTCCCCTCCACTATCGCAACGACAATGGCGCAGGGCCCGACCTGCCCGAGCCCCTGCAACAGGGCTTCGAGGCGCTGGACCGCCAGCAATACGAAGAGAGCATTCCCTTCCTCGAAGAGTGGCTGAAGCGCGATCCGGACAACGATGTCGTACAATTTTTCCTGGCCCAGGCCCTCATGGCGCAGGGAAAGCTCGATGAGGCCCTGCCCCTCTTCGAAAAGGTACATCAGCGCAGCGAGAGCGCCTATCGCGAAGCTGCCACCTGGTATCTTGCTTTGATTCATCTGAAGAACAACCGCACGGCACAAGCCGTCAGCCTGCTCGACTCGCTCAGGCAGTCCAACGGCTACTACAGCCGGCAAGCCGAAGCGTTGCTGTCGCGCCTGAGATAGGGCGGCAAGCACTTTCTGACTCGGCACGGCTTCCTTGAACGTATCCGCACATCGACATGCGGGCGGCTTGGCTGCCCGCCTCCTCGCCATATCTGCTCCAGCAACGTCGCGCCATTATCCCGTGGGCATTGGGACACACGTATCCACACACCCAAAACCCCCACACCCATGCGCCACGCCCTGCACGAGTATTTCCACTACACCCGCGCCGAACGCGATGCCGCCATCGTCCTGTTCGCCTTGCTCGTCGCTCTGGTCCTGCTGCCCTTTTCCTGGAAATACCTTTTGCCCGCCGATCGCGGAAAATGGACCCCGCCCGACTCGTGGGCAGCGATCGTGGCGGCGGCAGAGAGACAGGAATCCGTCCCCGCCACTCCGCCCACGGCGACCCCTGGCCCCTACGACCCCAACACGAGCAGCCTGGAAGAGCTGGTAGCCGCAGGCTGGCCCGAGCACATGGCCCGCTCGCTCGTCCGCTATCGCGAGAAGGGCGGCCGCTTCCGCAAAACGGAAGACCTCCGGCGGCTGTACCTCATGACCGATGAGTGGTACCGGCGCCTGGCCCCCTGGTGCCGCATCGAGGTGGGACAGCCACCGGCAACGGCAGGGCTGCATGCCCCACCTGCCGTGTCCGTGCGCCACGCCCCGGAAGAGGCGGCACCAGCACCTTCTTTCCCCTTCGACCCCAATATTTTGTCGGAAGACTCGCTGGTACTGGCCGGTCTGCCTCCGCGCATTGCCCGCAACGTGGTGCGCTATCGCGAAGCGGGGGGCCGCTTCCGCGATGCCGCCTCCTTGCGGAAGATCTACGGCATGACCGACAGCCTGTTCGCCCTGCTCGAGCCCTGGATCCGCATCGGGGCAGCAGACGAGGGCGCGCCGCCTGCCGACCGTCCCGCGCAGCCAACCGAGAAGCAGATAGCAGCACCTGCCGAACCCATCGCGATCGACATCAACCAGGCTGACGCCGAAGAATGGATGCGCCTCAAGGGCATTGGCAAGGGCTACGCCGCACGCATCCTGCGTTTTCGCGAAGCGCTGGGCGGCTTTGCCAGTGTGGAGCAGGTGGCCGAGACGCGCGGCCTGCCCGACTCGGTGTTCCAGGCCATCCGGCCCGCCCTCGTCGCCTCGCCCGTTTTGCGGAAGCTGGACCTGAACACGGCCGAGGTGTCTGCGCTGGCCGCCCACCCCTACATCAGTGGCATGCAGGCACGCGCCATCGTGGCCTGGCGCAGCCAGCACGGCCCCTTCCGGCAGCCGGAAGACATACGCCGCACGGGCCTCTTTTCCGACAAGGAAGTGGCGCGCCTGCTGCCCTACCTCGAGTGTAGCCCGCAAGTCCGGTAGCCATGACGTGGCATCAGCATCCGTTTGCGCGATGGCTCATTCCGCTGATCGTGGGCGTGGCCCTGGGCATCGCCCTCGACCGGCCGGCGCCATGGCTGACGTGGCCGGCCCTGGTGGTGCTGGCAGCGCTGCTGTGGCGGCTGCACCGCCATCCGCAGTTCGCGTTCCAGCGCTTCTGGTTTGGCGTACTGTTCAGCGCCCTGCTCCTGATCGTGGGCTACGAGCGCGCCGTCAACCATCACCAGATCCACTGGGCCACCCACTATGCGCGCGTCGCCTCCGACACCTGCTGGCTGGTGGTCGAAGTGGCCGGCGAGCCCCGGCTCAGGCGCTCGCTGCGCGTGGTGGGCAAGGTGAAGGCGGCAGGACGCACGCCCGACAGCCTGCAGCGCGTGGATGGCAAGCTGCTCCTCTATCTCGGCATCGACAGCAGTGGCGGGCCGCGCCTGTGGTGGGGCGATGAAATACTGGTTCGCGGCGTCGTGCAGCCGATCGAAGGGCCGGCCAACCCGGCGGCATTCGATTTTCGGACATACATGCGGTGGCAAAACGTGCATTACCGGCTGTGGGCCCCGCCCGCTCAGTGGCAAAAGGTGGCCGAAGGCAGCAGCTGGAGCCTGCGACGCCGGGCCATGCAGGTGCGCGCCCTGCTGCTCGAACGGCTGTCGCGCTGGTTCGACTCGGAAGAAGCATTTGGCGTGGCCGCTGCGCTCATCCTCGGCTATCGCGAAGCGCTCGACCCCGAGGTGCGCGCTGCCTATGCCGATGCCGGCGCCATGCACATCCTGGCCGTGTCGGGCCTGCACGTGGGGCTCATCATCGGGCTGTGCTACCTGCTGCTCAACCGCATTTTCTTCTTCCGCACGTGGCAGGGCCGGTGGCCGCGCGCGCTCATCCTGCTGGGTGTGCTGTGGAGCTTCGCCCTGCTGACGGGGCTGTCGCCCTCGGTCTCGCGCGCTGCCACCATGTTTTCGTTCTTCATCCTGGCGCGCCTGTTCGCGCGCGAGGTCTTCGTGTGGAACATCCTGGCTGCCTCGGCATTCATCCTGCTGGCCATCGACCCCTTCCTGCTCATGCAGCCGGGCTTCCAGCTGTCGTATCTGGCCCTGGCGGGCATCCTTGCCTTCCAGCCCCTTTTCGAACGCCTCTGGCAGCCCGCACATCCTGCCTTGCGCTATGGCTGGGGCCTGCTCACCCTCTCCCTCACGGCCCAGCTCGGCACGGCCCCCGTCAGCATGTACTATTTCCACCAGTTTCCCGTGGTGTTTGCCGTGTCGGGGCTGATCGCGGTGCCTGGCGCCTTCGTGCTGCTCTGCCTGGGGTTGGCCGCACTGGCGCTGGACCTGATGTGGCCAGGCGCCGGCTGGCCTTTCGGCAAAATGCTGGCCTGGTGCACGCAGGCCCTCAACGAGGCGATGACGTGGCTGCAGGCGCTGCCCGGCAGTACCGTACACCACATCTGGTTGCAGCCCCACACGCTGTGGCTGGCCTATGCGGCCCTCTTGCTGTTGGCCATGGGCCTGCACCAGCGCCGCTTTCGCAAAATCCTGCTTGCCCTGGTCGTGTTGGTCGTCACGGCTGCCGACCACGCAGCCTTCCGCTACCGCCACTACGTCGCGCCCGAATGGGTGGTCTTTCAGGTGAACCGGCACACGGCCATTGGGCTGGCACATCGGGGTACGCTCTGGCTATGGCACGACGGCGCCGAGGCTTCGGCGCTCTCGTATGCCACCGACGGCTATCGCGCATGGAAAGGCATCGGCACCGTGGTGCCCCTGCCGCTGGATGCGCCCCCCTTCGAGGCGGGCTGGGGCCGCTGGACGGGGCGGTCGTGGCTGCTCCCACAAGGCGTGGTCAGCACCGCCTTTTTGCCGCAAGGCACGCATCCGCCCATGCCATGGGTGCAGCTGGTGCGGCCGGGCACACGCGCGCCTGCCGAGGGGACCGTGCTGCCGGCCTGCCACCTGTGGCTGCTGGATCCTGCCCTGCCGCCGGCCGTACGGCAGCGCTGGCACCGGCTGCTCGCCCAGGCACATCAACCTTGCCACGACGTCTCACGGCAGGGGGCATGGGTATGGCAAGCCGCCGATGAGTAGAGGCAGTTTGCCCGAAAAGGCGAACTTTGGGCCGGCCCGAAAAAGCGAGCGCGACCCCATGCAGCTACCCCTGAAAATAGCCTGGCGTTACCTGTTTGCCCGCAAGAGCACCAACGCCATCAACATCATCACCGGCATCACGGTGACGGGCCTGGCCATTGGCACGGCCGCGCTGCTGCTGGTGCTGTCGGTGTTCAACGGCTTCGAAGCGCTGCTCACCACCCTGTTCAGCAACTTCAATCCCGACGTCAAGGTCACCCCCCTGCGGGGAAAGACGTTCGAGGAGGACACCACCCTCATCGCGCGCATCGAGGCGCTGCCCGGCGTGGCGGCGGTGGCGCGCTCACTCGAAGAGGTCGCTTTTTTCGAGTACGAAGACAACCAGGACTTTGGCGTGCTCAAAGGGGTGGACGTCCACTATCGCCACGTCACCCACATCGACTCTACCATTGCCGAAGGGCGTTACCTGCTCGAAAAGGATGGCCGCGCATTTCTGGTGCTGGGCGCCGGCATGCGCAACAAGCTCGGCGTCGACGTGGACGACTACCTCGAACCCATCGCCGTCTATATGGCCAAACGCAAGGTGCGCACGGCCATGGAACAGCCCTTCCGCAAGCGCTACGCCTACCCCGCCGGCACCTTCAAGATCCAGCAGGAGTACGACCAGCGCTACGTGCTGGCCCCCTTGTGGTTCGTACAGGAGCTGATGCAGCTGCCCGGCCAGCTGAGCGCGCTCGAGATCCGGCTGGACCCTGCGGCCGACAAGGAGGCGACGCTGCACGCCATCCGCCAGATCATGGGGCCCGACTTTGCCGTCAAGGACCGCTATCAGCAGGAAGAAGCTTTTTTCAAGCTGATGAACATCGAAAAATGGCTCAGCTATGCCATCCTGACGCTGGTGCTGGCGCTGGTGGCCTTCAACATGGTGGGCTCGCTGTGGATGATCGTGCTGGAAAAGCAGAAAGACATCGCCATCCTCCGCTCGATGGGGGCCACCCGGCGGCTCGTGCGCCACGTCTTTCTGTCGGAGGGCCTGCTCATCAGCGTGCTGGGCCTGCTGACGGGCTTCGTGCTGGCCATCGTGCTGTACGTGTTGCAAAAACAGTATGGCCTCATTGGCATACCCGAGGGCTTCGTCGTGCGCGCCTACCCCGTCGAAATGCGCTGGCCCGACTTCCTCGTGGTGACGGCCACCGTGCTGCTCATCGGGCTCGTGGCCTCCGTCCTGCCTGCCCGCAAAGCCGAATCGCTGCCGGCAATGGTGCGCGAGGAGTAGCACCCCCACCTCATCGTCCGGCCTTTTCGAGTTCTTTGGGATAAGCCAGATAGTGACGCGTCACGACGGGTGCGGCCATGTCGTAGTCGGCCGCGTCGGAGAGGGGCAGCACCCGCCCGTCTTTCATCTTGATGCGGATTTCATCGCGCGCAGTGCTGTAGGCGCTGTTCGACTCGGTGCCGCTGAACACCAGATAGTGCGGCGCTTCCGGCCCCAGCTCCGCAAACAGTCGGGCGGCAGCGGTGCGCAGGCGCTCCAGCTCGGCGTCCGACACGGGGTCGTGCTGCAGGCGAAGGCGAAACAGGCGGCGATCGAGCAGGCGACGCGCCAGAAACGCCAGCAACGGGTCTTCCGCTTCCGCAAACACCTTGAGCGCCGACATGACGTCGTAGTCATCGATGCGGGCGAAGTGGCCCAGCAGCTCATCCCGCCTTTCGGCAAAATCATTTTGCGAAAGCGACTCGCTGAGGAAAAAGTCGAGGCTGGGCGAGATGGCGAAACGCGTGCCGCGCCGCCGCAGATCGCGCGCCCGCTCCAGCACGCGCACCAGCATCTGCTCGGCCGACAGCACCGTCTTGTGCAGATAGACCTGCCAGTACATCAGCCGGCGGGCAATGAGAAATTTTTCGATGGAATAGATGCCCTTCTCCTCGACCACCAGCTCTTCATCGTGCACGGCCAGCATCTTGATGATGCGGTCGTAGCCGATGACCCCCTCGTGCACGCCGGTGAAAAAGCTGTCGCGGTTGAGATAGTCCATCCGGTCCATGTCGAGCTGGCCGCTGACGAGCTGATGGAAAAAGGGGCGCTCGTAGGTGCCCTTGAAGATGCGGATGGCCAGGTCGAGGCGCCCGTCCATCTGTTCGTTGAGGGCCTCCATGAACAACAGCGACAACGTCTCGTGCGACACCTCGAGCAGCGTGCCTTCGAGCGTATGGCTGTAGGGCCCGTGCCCGATGTCGTGCAACAAAATGGCCGCACTGAGCCCCAGCGCCTCCTCCTCGCTGATGGCGACGCCCTTGCTGCGCAGCACGGCGATGGCCTGCTGCGTGAGGTGCAGGGCTCCCAGCGCATGATGGAAGCGCGTGTGGATGGCGCCCGGATAGACGTAGTCGCTCATGCTCACCTGCTTGATGCGGCGCAGGCGCTGAAACCACGGGTGCTCGATCAGCTCGAACAGCAGGTTGTACGGCACCGACACGAAGCCGTACACGGGGTCATTGATGATCTTGACGTCTCTCAAGGCAGTCGTTTTATTGGTCCGGCGATCCAGGTTGCGTCTGATAAACTGTCGATGGACGATGGACAATGGACGATTGACTATCTATGATTGATAGAGGTCGTCACAACCTGCTTCCGACAAGTCGGAACAGGCTCCGCGAAGCGGGGGCCTGCCCCGTGTAATGGGGTCGTCACGTCGCCACGGTACCAGCGGCTCATTCCTGCAACAACTGCATCAGGTCTTCGAGCGAGAGGCGCGCGCTG
>CAYNYN010000086.1:0-8442 GCA_964401445.1 uncultured Saprospiraceae bacterium
GAGGAACTGATGGTTGAGACTCTCTGACGCTCGATGTTGATACGCCGCTCGCGACAATGGACGATGGACCATGGACCATGGACGATAGACGATGGCCGATGGATGCCCAAATTACATTCACAAATGCATTGTAAATCAACTTTAAACACTAAACTTTAAACTTTAAACACTAAACTTTACAAGCATAAAATGAGCCATCCCATAGACGACCTGTTCAGGAATGAATCGCGCAAGCTGCATCGCATGCCGCCCGAGCGCGTGTGGCGCAAGCTGGAGCGGCGACTCGACCGCGGGGGCACGAGGCGCAGCCTCTGGATGCGTTGGGGTGTGGCTGCTGCCTTGTTGGTCCTCGTGGGCGCAGTGGGTTATTTCACCCTGTCGTGGCTGCCGCATCATCGGCGGCTGGCCGAGGCGGGCCAGTGGGAAGAACTCGGCGCCGGTGCCGTAGCCAACGACCGGCTTCCGCATGCCAACTGGGCCCTGTACGAAACGGCCCGGCCTGAAGCCGGCACGCCCCACCTCGAGTCGCGCCGACTGATGCTGCGCAGCGAATCGCTGAGTCCGCGCGTGCAGGTGAGCGAAGGCGGTACCGTGTCGGCAGTGGCGCGGCTGCTGGGGTTGTGGCACCACGACGCCACGACGGTGCTCCTCCACCAGGAGGGGCAGGCCGTATCGGGCTGGCTGGTGCAGCCCACGCGCGTGCAGCCCCTGTTCCGCATCGAAGGCAACCAGTTCGTCTTCACGGCCACCGAGCCACCCATGGCCACGCGCCTGCAATACCATCGCGACGAAGACGGCTTCATCGAGCTGGCCTCCACCTGGCTGGGCGAGCTGACGATTGCATTTCACCCACAAGCCAACGAGTGGCGCCTGCGCTGCAACCGCCATACCGCATGGTACGAGGCCCTGGCCCCGGCGCTGGGGCCCGGTCGCATCATGGGCGATCAGGCAGTGTGGGTCTTTCGCCGCGACCATCGTTGATGGCGGCCCGCCCCATGTGCAGAATTTGTCCGATTTTGGCGAAAGCCAAAAAAGGAGCACATGGATCAGGAGCTGCTTGTCCGTCTCGTCGTCGCGCTGGGTCTCGGCCTGCTGGCCGGCCTGCAACGCGAGACGTCCCAGTCGAACATTGCCGGCATACGCACCTTCGCGCTCATCGCCCTCTTCGGGCTCGTCTCCGGCACGCTGTCGCGCCAGGCCGGCATCCCTGCCCTGCTGGTAGGGGGCCTGGCGGCACTGGCTTTTCTGCTGTTCATCGCCAACTACCTCAAGAGCCTGACCGGCGAGCCCGACGCCGGCCAGACGACCGAGGTGGCCGTGTTGCTCATGTACCTGCTCACGGCCTGGCTGGCCTGGGGCCACACGGCCGAGGTGGCGGTGGTGGGTGGCCTGATGATCCTGCTGCTGTACCTGAAAGAGCCGCTGCGTGGCTTTGCCCACCGGCTCAGTGCGGCCGATCTGCGCGCCATCTTCCAGTTCGTGGCGCTGAGCCTGGTCATCCTGCCTGTGTTGCCCAACCGCACCTTCGGCCCCTATGACGTGCTCAACCCCTTCGAGATATGGCTCATGGTGGTGCTCATCACGGGCATCGGACTGGTGGGCTACTTCCTGTGGAAATGGCTGGGCACGAAGAGCGGCATGGTGCTCACCGGCCTGCTGGGCGGCCTGATCTCGTCGACGGCCACCACGCTCAGCTTTGCGCGCCACAGCAGGCAAAACCCGCGGCTGGTACAGGGGGCTGCGCTCGTCATCGTGCTGGCCTCGCTGGTGTCCATCATACGCGTGTGCATCGAGATCGGGGTGGTCGCAGCCGAAGCGGCCCCCACCATGGTGTGGCCCTTTGTCGTGCTGTTGGGTGCCGGCACCCTGATCGCCTGGTGGATGTACCACCGCATCGAGGCACTGCCTGCCGGCGAGCTGCTGGAGCACGACAACCCGGCCGAGCTGAAGAGCGCGCTCGTCTTCGGCCTGCTGTACAGCCTGGTGGTGTTGGCCGTAGCCGTAGCCGAAACGCACTTCGGCGACTCGGGCCTGGCAGTGGTGTCTTTCCTCAGCGGCCTGACCGACATGGACGCCATCACGCTCTCGCTCTCCAACTCCGTCGATCAGGGCCGCCTGGACGCGACCGATGGCAGCAGGTACATCCTGCTGGCCACCGCCGCCAACACACTCTTCAAGGGCGGACTGGCCGCCAGCCTGGGCGGCATCCGGCTGGGCAAGACACTGCTGTTGCCCTTCGGCGTACTGGTGGCACTGGGGCTGGGCCTGTTCTGGTTTTTGTAGTGACGTGACGTCGCGACGCGTGACGCGTGACGACGCAACGCGGGACGTCGTGAGCGCAGCGAGAACCTGCCGCTGCTTTCAGACGCAGTTTTTATAACACAGAGTCTCACAGAGTGCACGCTGAGCACCACCGAGTTTGGTGAAATCGGCCACTGCTTCCTCACGCAACGACGCAGCGAGGCGACGCAACGTATTCTTATTTCTTAATCTCAACATCGCGGCAAAGCGCAGCCTGTCCCGATGAAAAATCGGGATCTCAACAAGGCCGCGACAGCGGCCTATCAACATCGAGCGAGAGCGACCTGTTCCGACCTGTCGGAAGTCTCAACCGTCAGATGCTGGGGCTACCCACTCGCCCCTCGATGTCGGTTTTTCCCAACCACTTTGTTCTGGGCATCTCACCTGTCGTCCATCGACACGTCCCGAGCGGGTTGCTCCGTCTGAGTTTCCATTTGTTGCAGTGCGGTCTTTTCATCCACGAGCGGCAGCTCGACGACGAACTCGGTACCCTGGCCTTCTTCCGAAGTGAAATAGATGTCGCCCTCCATGGCCTGGATGAGGTTGCGGCAGATGGCCAGCCCCAGCCCCGAACCCGAGCTCTTGGTGGTGAAGTTGGGCACGAAAATGCGCTCGCGCAGCTCTTCGGGAATGCCCTTTCCGTTGTCGCGTATGCGGATGGCGGCGCGCCCCGGATCGTCGGCCAGGCGCTCGACGAAGACGTCCACGCGCCCCTCGCGCTCGTCGGGGATGGCCTGGATGGCGTTGGTAAGTATGTTGTTGAGCACGCGCATGAGGTGCTTCTTGTCGGCGAAGACGTAGAGCGGCTCATCGGCCAGGTGGAGATGGACATTCGTGTTGTCGGCCTGGTTGACGAAGAGGCGGTGCACGGAAGCCACCTGATCGTTCAGCTCGAAGTATTCGCGCTGGGGGGCGGGCAGTTTGGCGAAAGCCGAAAACTCACTGGCGATGCGGTTCAGCTCGTCGATCTGCTCGATGAGCGTGCTGGCCACGCGCTTGAACATGGGCCCGATCTGGTCGGGGTTCATCTCGTAGGCGCGCAACAGGTACTGGATGCTCAGCTTCATGGGCGTGAGCGGGTTCTTGATCTCGTGGGCGATCTGCTTGGCCATCTCGCGCCAGGCGCCTTCGCGCTCTTTTCGGGCCAGTTTCTTTTTGGCCTCCTCCAGGTTGAAAAGCATGCGGTTGTACTCGCTGATGAGCTCGCCCAGCTCGTCGCGGCTCGACCAGCGCAGGGGCTCGTTGCGGCCGTCGAGCTTGAGGCGTCGCAGGCCTTCGCCCAGGTCGGTGAGCGGCTTGGTGATCGAGTTGGCCACGAACACGGCCATAATGGTGGCCACGATGAGGATGAGCACGTACACGTTGAGCAGCGCCCCGTTGAAGCTGGCCACCTCGTTGTTTTTCTCGCGCAGGTGCGCATAGTAGGGCAGGCCCAGGTAGGCCACGATGCGCTCGTTGGGGTCGTGCAGGGCCACGTAGGCCACCTTGTACCGCAGCTTGCCTATCGTTTCGTCGTAGATGGCCAGCTTGTGCCCCTGCACCGTGAGCGCATACCACGCATGGCCGTTGATCAGGGGGGGCACGATTCCCCTTTCGAAGATGTCCTTTTCGGAGGAGCTGACCAGGCGCCCGCTGGTGTTGTAGATGTTCACGTCGAGCCGGTGCACCTTGGCCAGGGGCTCGGGCAACTGGTTGAGGTCGACCCGGCCCTTGAGCCGTGCCAGAAGGGCGATCTCGTGCTCGGCATGCGTCTGTGCGGCGATGGTTTTGCGTTCGAGCCGGTTTTCGTGGTACTGCTCGGTCGATTCCTTGAAGTAGGAAAACGTCACGAAGCCGATCATGAGGAACGACACCAGGAACAGGCCGATCACCGAGTACTGGATGCGGTTGCGCAGGGGCGGCAGGCTGGGCAATACCAGTGCGATGGCCGGCGGCAGGAAGCGAAAAGCCGAGTTGAGCGCTGCCAGCAACACCGTGATGACCACCAGCACCGTGAACAGGTAGGAGAACAGCGAGACGAACACCTTGAAGCCCTCTTCCCTGCGGCCGATGAACACCGTGATGTCCTCATTGCTTTGGTACACCACGTAGCGCAGCCCGTCGCCGGGCTCCTCCACGCGATAGGTGCCAGGGGCCGGGGGCTGTAGCGCCAGCCAGGTGCTGAATTCGCGGTCGCCACCCGAATCCACCAGCTTGCCGTGCTGGTAGATGGCCCAGGAATAATCGTCGAGGCGGTCGAGGTTTTTGTAGGCTTGCTGGAGCAGCAGCTCCGAATACACCAGGCTGGGCTTCCCCTTTCGCCGCGAAATTTCGACGATGGTGAGCAAGGTGTCGGGCTGCCCCTGGGCATCCAGGCCGGGCCATTTCTCCACCCACAGATAGGCAAAATGGCCGCGTCCGTCGCTCCAATAGTACAGATCGCTCGCGCCGGGGCCTTCCGCTTCGCGTGCTTCCCCCGGTTCGGGCTTGCGCTCCCGTTCGAGGTGCACGGCGGCCACGGCATCGTCCAGTCGGGCCAGCACGAGACGAGCCCCTTCGACATCCTCCGGCTTCAGGGGCAGGGAGTCGCGCAGGCTGTACGTGTGGATTTGATAGCCGTAGTTGTAGAAAAGGTACTTGTTCAGCACGAAGTGGGCATGCCACGTCTGCTCGAAGCGGCTGGCGAGGCTGTCGAGCGGCAGGGGCCGCAAGGCGCGCAGCTCGGCCTTCAGCTGCTCGTCGAGTTCGAGGATGTCCTCCTCGAGCAACGGGTCGGAAAAGGTGGCGAGCTTTTGGGCGTATTCCACCCGAAGCTGCTTGTCTTTCTCGTGATTGAAAAAATACAGCAGTCCGGCCGTGAAGGCAGCCATCACCACCAGCCAGCCGATGAGCCAGGGCAGCCCCGGCTGCTCGTCATCGAGGAAGAAGTCGAAAATGGTGATGTAAATGACGCAGATCAGCATCATGATCGGCGCCGGCACCATGATCTCGTGGAAATGGGCAAACTGCGACATGATGCCGAACGCCACGAGCACGGCAGCCAGCATGGCCATCAGGCGCTCCCACTTCGACAGGCCGATGTGCAGCACCGTGAGCATCATGCGGTGGCTGAAGAGAAACAGGGAGAACACCATCAGCATGACGGCCGCAATGGCCAGCACCCCCTCGGCCCTGATGTTGAGGAAGTTTTGCAACGAAAAGTCGATGTCGGAATGGAAGACCAGGTTCTGGATCAGGTCGATGAGCACGACGATGCCCGCCACCACCGCCGCCTGGTTGAACAACGACAGCAGGAAAGCCATGCCGCGATGGTGCAGCGGCTCTCTCTTGACCTCGAACTCGCGGTGGAAAAAGATCATGAGCCACAGCAGCAACACCACGTTGAGCAGCAGGTCGCCCAGCGTGCTGTCGAACACGCGCGTGCGCATGATGCTGGCCAGGCCCCCTACCCCTTCGAAGTCGTCGGCCCAGTGGTACAGCATCGACAAGCTGCGCAAGCCGATCACCGAAGCCATGAGAAACAGCGCCCCCACCCACGGCTGGTACGAATGGACCAGCTGCGTGGCCACGTAGTTGATGCACCAGGCAGCCGACAGGCCCGCCACGATCAACAGCACGAACAACCAGTGATACAGATCCCGATCGCGAAAGGGCTGATCGGCAAAAAGGTAACAAAGGGGCGGCCCGTCGCCCAACTGTACGGCGTGGCCGGGCGGGTGCGGCGACAGCTTCACCACCGACGGGATGGAAGGCACGGCCGGAAAGCCGTTTTTCAGATAGGCACTCTGCAGCGGAAACTCATACCGCACAGGCAGCAGGGCATACAAATCGAGCTGGCTGGTGGTGTCGATGCGATACCTGCGTATCAGGTACCAGCCATTCGACAGGCGGGACAGCAGCCGCTCCCGACCACTTTCGATCATGCGTGCGCGCGTGCTGTCGGGCAGGATCGTGGCCGGCCGGCCCCACAGCACCAGCGAGTCGCCCTCGTAAAAATGCACCAGATAGGGCCGCGAGGTCAGGTGCTGAAAGACGAGAAAGTCTTCGGGTGATGCCGTCTGGTGAAGATCGTTGCGGGCCAGCCGCATCAGCACCGCCCGCTGCGCCACGACCTCCGACAGCTCTTCCTCCCAGGCATGCAACTGCTCCCCCAGCTCCCCGGCATACCGCTCCAGAAACCATTCCTGGTCGAGCAGGCGCGGCAGCACGAACAACAGCGAGACGCTCGTAAGGAAAATCAGCGCCGCAATGGACAGGCTTTTTCGTTGCACGGTGGTGGATTTGTTCAAGGGTTAACAAGAGGTTCCATTCTCATACGCATTGGCCCACCGCCAGGTTGCCGGCCCGAAAGCGGCCGTACTGCCCGGCGCCAGCCCAGGCCATACCATCCGATGTGCAGGGGGGGACTTCAAGGGAACGGGAACAAAATTATAAAAATTCAAATGTGTAAGCAATTTTTCGTCAGATTTTCATTTTCGACCAGTGAGCACCCCTGCTATGGGGCAACCGATTGCCATACTGCAGCAAAAATCCTGCTACCTATCTTGTGGCCAGAAGGTTCCATTTGCCGAAAGGCAATCGATGCCCAATGTCAAAACGAAACGCATGGCCAATTCGACCACGACACCGCTGAACAACAAGCGCATCATCAACGCCTGGGCCTTTTTCGACTGGGCCAATTCGTCTTACGCCCTCACCATCTCGGTGGCCATTTTTCCGGCCTATTACGCCAGTGTGACCGACCAATGGGTTCAGGTGTTGGGCAAAACGATCCCCAACACGGCTCTGTATGCCTACGCCATCTCGGCTGCCTACCTGCTGCTCACGGTGGTGTCTCCCATTTTGAGCGGCATAGCCGACTACAGCGGCCGCAAAATGATGTTCCTCCGGTTTTTCACCACGGTGGGGGCGCTGTCGTGTGTGTCGCTGTTTTTCTTTCAGGGGATGGAGCAGCTGGCCCTGGGCACCATCGCCTTCATGCTGGCCACTATCGGCTTTGCCGGCGGGCTGGTGTTCTACAACGCCTACCTGCCCGAGATCGTGACCGAAGACCTGTACGACCGCGTGAGCGCCAAGGGCTTTGCCTATGGCTACATCGGCAGTGTGATCCTGCTGCTGCTCAACCTGCTGGTGATCATGAAACCCGAGTGGTTCGGCATCCACGACAGCTCGCTGGCCGTGCGGCTGGCCTTCGTCATGGTCGGGGTGTGGTGGCTGGGCTTCGCGCTCATCCCCTTCACGCGCCTGCCCAAAGGGCGCAACGACAAGCCCATGGACCGGCTGCTGTGGCGCGGCTTCGAGGAGCTGCGCAAGGTGTGGCACGTGGTGCGCCAGGAGCGCAACATCAAGCTGTTTCTGTTTTCGTTTTTCTGCTACAGTGCCGGCGTGCAGACGGTACTGTTCCTCGCCTCCATTTTCGCCGAGAAAGAACTGCACTTCAGCACTACCGAGCTCATCGGCATCATCCTGATCCTGCAGCTGGTGGCCATCGGCGGGGCGTGGCTGTTCGCGCGCGTGTCGGAGTGGAAGGGCAACAAGTTTGCCCTGGTATCCATGCTGCTCATCTGGACGAGCATCTGCTTCATGGCCTATTACGTGGAAAGCAAGAGCCAGTTCTACTTCCTCGCCGGCGGCGTGGGCATGGTGATGGGCGGCATCCAGTCGCTGTCGCGCTCCACCTACTCGAAGCTCATCCCCGAGGGGGCGCACGATACGGCCTCGTTCTTCAGCTTCTACGACATCCTCGAAAAGCTGGCCATCGTGCTGGGCACGTTTTCGTTCGGCTTCATCGAGCAGGTCACGGGCGGCATGCGCAACTCGGTACTCGCCCTCGGCGTTTTCTTCGTGGCCGGACTGGCCGTACTGCTGTTCGTACGCATCGAGCACGCCCGCGCCGATGTGGATGTGTAGGAAGGATGCGGAGTGGTGAGGAGTGAAGAGTGAGGAGTGAAGCGTTGCGAACCGTTGCAGCTTTGCGCGAGACAAACGCTCGTTCCTCAACCATTTTTGCAGAGGGCACAATCCTCGATTCCTTGTATGTTGCATCCGAACAAGCAGTCCGGATTTTGCGAGGCGCATCATCTCAACATCGCGGTCTGAAAGAACGCGTCTCAACAGGCGGCCGCAGGCCTGTCCCAGGCATCGGGGCCGCTATCAACATCG
>CAYNYN010000086.1:8542-11953 GCA_964401445.1 uncultured Saprospiraceae bacterium
TCGGGCGGTAGCGAGTCTCAACTGTCAGATCCTCAAATCCTCTTTGAACATGTCCGGGACTACCCCCTCGCTGTCGGTTTTGCCCAAACCACTTTGTTTTGATTGTGAAAATTCCTTGCCATGTGCACCCGACTCTTTGCCCCGCTTTTGCTCACCTGCCTGCTCACCACTTTGTCGGCCCAACCCGAATTGCCCCCTGCCTTTCGGCAAAAACTGGAACGCACGGGCCTGGAGCTGCTGTGGCCCACCGAGGCGCGCTACCGTGAAGGCTACGTGCCCAAGGAGCCGTTCGAGCATTACGACTTCGCGATGTACTCGGCGCGGGAAGGGCTGGAAATCCGGTACGCCATCCATCCGTGGGACGACGCCGATCCGGCCACCCAGGCGCCGCAACTGCTGGCCATGCGGGCTGCCGCCACCGTAGCTACCAACGACGAAGCCTGGTTCATCACCATGCGCCCGCTCGACCAGCAGGAGCTCGAGCTTTTCCGGGCCGATGGAGGGGTGGTGTACTTCTTCCGGCCCAAGGAGCAATTCTCTGGTCGCAAGCATTGCCGCCTGCTGGTCATCTATCGCGAAGGAAAAGGCACCGCGCTGGTTTACTGGCTGTTCGACGAGGCCGACAACCCGGCTATCGACCTGCGTTTTCTCGCACTGCGCTTCGTACCCGAAGAGGACTGACCACCCGCCCGTTGCCACAGCGGGGCAAAAGCCGGTTTGCGAGCAAACCTTCGCAAACCGAGGCTTGTCTTTCTTTGCACCGTGCAAGCCACATTCGAATCCTCGGACGATGGACGATGGACGAAAGACGAAAGACGATGGACGATGGATATTCACAACTCGATGTAAACCAAGCTTAAACATTAAACTTTAAACACTAAACTTTAAACAAAAGCCCTCAACCCCTTTTTGAAAGAGACTCAACACGAAACCGGTTATGCCAGCCCCGTCCACCCCACTCATCGATCACTTGCGAGCCCTGCGCGACCGCTACCAGCAGCAGCTGCAACGCCATCCGCGGCGCACGATGGTGCTCACCGTCCTCGTCATGCTGGCACTGTCGGCAGTGTGGGCTGCGATCTGGCTGGCCGTACTGGTGTGGCTGGGCGCGTTCGGTCCCCTGCCCGACTATGCCGCGCTGAAAAACCTGCGCCAGGAAGAAGCCTCCATCGTGTACAGCGCCGACGGCGTACAGCTGGGTCTGCTGTACCGCACCAACCGCATCGCCGTGGAGGCCGACGAGGTGCCTGAGGTGGTGAAGCACGCGCTCGTGGCCACCGAGGATGCGCGCTACTTCGAGCATACGGGCATCGACCTGGTGGCGCTGGGGCGGGTGCTCGTCAAGAGCATCCTGCTGATGGACGAATCGGCCGGCGGGGGCAGCACGCTCACCCAGCAACTGGCCAAAAACCTGTTCCCTCGCCGCGACTACGGGCTGCTCAGCCTGCCGGTCAACAAGCTGCGCGAGATGTTCATCGCGCACCGCCTCGAGCAGCTGTACGACAAGGACGCCCTGCTGCTCATGTACCTCAACACCGTGCCTTTCGGCCACCAGGCCTGGGGCATCCGCCAGGCAGCATGGCGCTACTTCGGCAAGCAGCCTGCCGAGCTGAAGCCCGAAGAAGCGGCCACCCTCATCGGCCTGCTGAAGGGCACCTCCTACTACGACCCGCTGGCCCACCCCGAAAGAGCACAGCGCCGCCGCAACGTGGTGCTGCACCAGATGCTGGCCAACGGCTACCTCGACAGCCTGCGCTGCGACAGCCTCTGCCAGCTGCCCCTGCAAGTGGACTACCACGCCCCCGACGCCGACCAGCTGGCGCCCTGGCTGGTGGAGCAGGTGCGCCAACAGGTGCCCGCCCTGCTCGAAGAGTCGGCCTGGAACGGCAACAGGCCTTATGACATCTACACCGACGGCCTGCGCATCTACACCACCATCGACAGCCGGCTGCAGCGCCTGGCCGAACAGTCGGTGCGCACCCACATGCCGCGACTGCAGCAGGCCTTCCGGCGCGACTGGGGGCGGCGCAGCCCCGTGCCGCACGAGCTGCTGTGGCAGGTGGCGCGGCTCAGCCCCCGCTATCGGGCCCTGCGGCAGCAGGGCTACAGCACCAGGGCTGCCGACTCGCTCATGCAACACCTTCGCGTGCCTGCACAGCTCTTCGACTGGCAGGCCCCCGGCAGGGTGCGCCACGACACGCTCAGCCCCCTCGACTCGGTAGCATGGTACCTGCAAATACTGCACGCGGGCATGCTGGCCATCGACCCTGCTACGGGGGCCGTGAAGGTCTGGGTTGGCGGTATCGACTGGCATTTTTTCAAGTACGACCAGGTGTTGGCGCAGCGCCAGACGGGTTCGCTGTTCAAGCCGCTGGTCTATGCGGCAGCCATCGAGCAGGGCTGGCGACCGTGCGACTACCTGCCGGTGCATGAGGAAGGCTGGCCCCAGCCCGACGGCACCATCTGGCGGCCGAGAAACACGCACCACGAGACCGAGGGGCTGCGGTCGCTCACCTCGGCCCTGACCCGCTCGACCAACACCATCGCGGCGCGCCTCCTGTACGAAGTGGGGCTCGGCACCGTGGTGGACAAAGCCGAGCTGCTGGGCATGAGCGAGGTGCCGGCCACGCCAGCCATCGCCCTGGGCACGGCTTCTGCCTCGCTGCAGGAGATGGTGGCTGCCTATGCCGCCATCGTCGATGAAGGGCTGCTGCCGCCGGTGTGGTTCGTCGAACGCATCGAGACGCGCGAAGGCGACACGCTCTACCTGCGCCCGCCATCCGACCCGACCACATGGCCCCGCATCATGAGCGACACGGCCGCCATTGCCCTGATCCGGATGCTGGAAAACGTCGTCGAGGACACCTCGGGCACGGCCCACAGCCTGCGCGCGCGCTTTGGCCTGACCATGGAGCTCATCGGCAAAACGGGCACCACCCAGCACCAGGCCGACGGCTGGTTCGTGGCGGCCACGCCCCGCCTGGTGGTCGGTGCCCGCACGGGCCACGAGTATCCGGCCGTGCACTGGCGCACCATGCGCGGACAGGCCGCCGCCACCGCCCTGCCCCTCGTGGGCGACTTCCTCCATCGGGTGCAGCGCGACCGCCACACGCGCCCCTGGACCACCGGCATCTTTCCGACCAGGTACCTGGGCGAAGCCTACGCACTCGACTGCCCGCCCTGGCTGCCCGACTCGTCCTGGGTGCAATGGGTCAACCACCCGCTCGTCCCCAGGGAGTTGCTCACCCGCACGCTCACCTTGTACAAGCGATGGCAGGCCGACAGCCTGATGAAAGACCTGCCTTTCGTCTTGCCCTGGGATTTCGACAAGGACAAAGTGCGTGTCCGCGAACGCAAGCGGATGGAAAGGAAACGCCGCTGGAGGCAGTGGTGGAGACGGGTTTTCTGAGA
>CAYNYN010000087.1:0-6116 GCA_964401445.1 uncultured Saprospiraceae bacterium
CAAACTACGAAATTGCTTCGCGGGCACCCAGCAGCTCCTCGATCTCCTGGCGGTTGAGCACTTCTTGTTCGAGCAGCTTTTGGGCCATGGCCTCGAGCAGGTCGTACTTTTCCGTAAGGAGTGCCTTGACTTCCTCGTATGCCGTCGAGATGATGCGCTGCACCTCCTCGTCGATGCGCTCTTCGAGCTTTTCCGATCGGCGCTCGCGCGCAGCTTCCTGGCCGAGGAAGCCGGGTCCCTGGCTGGTGAGGTTGAGGTTGGGCAGGCGCTCGCTCATGCCATAGACGGTGACCATGTCGCGCGCCAGCTTGTTGACGCGCTCCAGGTCGTTGCTGGCGCCGGTGCTGATCTCGCCGAAGACGATCTCCTCGGCGGCGCGCCCGCCCAGCAGGCCCTTGATCTTGCCCATCAGCTCGGCGCGGGTGAGCAGGTAGCGGTCTTCGAGCGGCATCTGCAGGGTATAGCCCAGGGCGCCGATGCCGCGCGGCACGATGCTCACCTTCTGCACCTCCTCGGCGCCGGGCGTGAAGTAGCCGACGATGGCGTGCCCGCTCTCGTGATAGGCCACGATGCGGCGCTCCTGCTCGTTGATGAGCTTGTTTTTCTTTTCGAGGCCGGCGATGACGCGCTCGATGGCCTGCTCGAAGTCGCTCATCATGACGGCGTCGTGGCCGTTGCGCACGGCCAGCAGGGCGGCCTCGTTGCAGACGTTGGCGATCTCGGCGCCGGCAAAGCCGGGCGTCTGTGCGGCGAGGCGGTGCAGGTCCACGTCGTCGCCCAGCTTGAGGTGGCGCGTGTGTACGCGGAAGATGGCCTCGCGCCCGCGCAGGTCGGGCCGGTCCACGAGTATCTGGCGGTCGAAGCGGCCCGGACGCAGCAGCGCGGGGTCGAGCACCTCGGGCCGGTTGGTGGCGCCGATGATGAGCACGCCCGAGCTGGAGTCGAAGCCGTCCATCTCGACGAGGAGCTGGTTGAGCGTGTTCTCGCGCTCGTCATAGCCGCCGCCCGCCACCACGCCGGCGCCCCGCTTCTTGCCGATGGCGTCGATCTCGTCGATGAATACGATGCAGGGGGCATGCGCCTTGGCCTGCTGGAACAGGTCGCGCACGCGCGCCGCCCCCACCCCCACGAACATCTCCATGAAGTCGGACCCGCTGAGGTGGAAGAAGGGCACGCCCGCCTCGCCGGCGATGGCGCGCGCCAGCAGCGTCTTGCCCGTGCCCGGCGGCCCTACGAGCAGCACCCCTTTGGGCATCTTGCCGCCCAGCCGCGTGTACTTCTTCGGATCTTTGAGGAAATCCACCAGCTCCTTCACCTCTTCGACGGCCTCGTCGATGCCGGCCACGTCCTTGAAGGTGACCTGCTTGTCGGGGGCCTCGGCGTAGATGCGCGCCTTGTTGCGCCCGAACTGCATGGCCGCCGACGGGCCGCCCATGCTGCCCAGCCGCCGGATGAGGAAGGCCCACAGCAACACGAAAAAGAGGATGGGCACGATCCAGTTGAGGAAGAAGTCGCGCAGGAAGTTGTCCTCGATGCGGCCGCTGTACTCCACGTCCGCCCTTTCGAGCAGTGGCAACAGCTCGGGATCGTCCATGTCGGGCAGGCGGTTGACGTAGAACTGGCGCTGCATCTGCCGCTCGATCTCTTCGAGGCGCAGCCGCCAGGGCGCTACCGGCCCGGTGCTGACGTGGCTGTCGGTGGTATCGGCCACCTCCGAGCTGTCGCGAAACAGGCCGACGATCTGCCGCTCGAGAATGACCACCTCCTCGACCTTGCCCTGCGCCACGGCCTCCTTGAATTCTCGATACGAAAGCTCGGTCTGGGCCGCATAGCGGTTGTCGAGGAACATCCACTGTATGCTCAGGATGAGCACGAAGAGGATCAGGTAGTACCACAGAGTCCAATTGCGCTGCTGGGGGTTCATGGATCGGGTGTTTTCTTTTTCCGGTTGAGAGCTTGAGTTTAAAGTTTATAGCTCAGTGTTTAAAGTTGATTTTCAGAATTATCATGAATACAACTTGGGTATCCATCGTCTATCGTCCATCGTCCATCGACTTTATGCAGCAGACTCCATGATCACCAACCATTTCGCAACGAGTATAAAAATAACCAAAAGGGCAGCACCCCGAAAGGCGCTGCCCGATGGATACAAAGCTTTTACAGTCCAAAGCGCCGCATTAGCGCGCTGCGCATCTTGGCGCGCACTTCGCGCAGTGCCTTTGCCACGGTTTGCTCGTCGGTCCGCTTGACCTGCGCGATCTCGGCGGGGGTCATGCCTTCCAGCACGGCCAAGTCGAAGATGGTGCGCTGGTAGGGCGGAAGCTGGGTCAGCACGGCGAGGATGACCTCGTTGGCCTCTTCGCGCGTCAGCTCGTCGTTGAGGCGATCCAGGATGTCGGCATCGGCTTCGGGGTCGAAGATGTCTTCGAGCCGATAGTAGCGATCGCTCTGGATCGCAGCCAGCATTTCGGCCTGCTCGCCGTGGAAGTGCTCCTGGAGCTCACGCAGCTTCTCGCCACCGATGGCATCCAGGTCTTCCTTTTCCATGTTTTGCGGCTCGTGCAGTGCCTTGTCGAGCAGCTCGTCGGCCAGCTGGAAGGCCCACAGGTCGAACTGCTCGCTGTTGGCCGGTGCCTCTTCGATCTTGTCGTAGATGGCGCGGTGGAGCTGCTGCTCCAGCTCGGCCAGTTGCACCTGCCCTTTGCCCACATGGAGGCTCGCTTCGGCCATCTGCAGGCGCCGCTCCATGTATTCGCCCACGTTGGGGATGGTCTTGCGCAGCAGGTCGCCAAAGGCTTGTTCGTCGCCCTCCTGCTTGTACATGCGCAGGAAGCCCGTGGCGCTGCGTGCAAAATCCTTCTGGCGGTTCTTGCGCTTGTACAGGTAGTCCTTGCGCTCTTTTTCGAGGGCGTGTTTGAGCGCCTTCTCGAACTTCTTGAAGGTAGCCTGCAAGGCCTTTACGGCATCCTTGTCCTTCTCGCTGGCATACACCGTGCCCGACTTCAGGTCGAGCGAACAGGCGGCCCGCAGCCAGATGCCGCCCGCCTCGTTCAGATGCACTTCCAGCACGGGTGCCTTGCCGTATTTCTTGAAGAACTTGTCCAGTTTCCTGGCATGCTGTTGCACCACTTGCTCTATCTGCTCCTTGTTTACCTCAAGTGCCTTGACATACAGTTGTACTTCCATGTCTTTGTCTTTTTGATTTCAAAAAAGAAGCCCGGCACGACGGATGACGCCCGCATGCCGGGCCGTTTCTAAAGTCGTTTCAGGCGATTACTGCTGCTGGCTGATGATGCGCTCCTTGAAGTTGCGCAGCACGTTCAGCAGCGTATCCATGTTGCTTACTACGTCCTGGTTGCGCTCCACGCCTCTGCGGATCTCCTTGATGGCGCGGGCCAGGTTGGCGAACTCCTTGTCGCGACGGCCGTAGCCCATCTCTTCTGCCAGTACGAGCTGGTACTGCGCGTTTTCGAGCAGCAGCAGTACGGTGCCCTTGGCGTCTTCCTGACCCAGCAGCGACTGGGCCTGTTCGAGCAAGACCTCGGCGCGCAGGATGGGCAAGGGCACGATGATTTCCTTCACCACCAGCGCCTTGAGTGCCTCGCCGATGGTCACGGCCGCCATGTCGAAGTCGCCTTCTTCCACATAGCGGGCAGCCAGTCGCATGGCGTCAGGATAGATGCCCAGCGGGATCTTGGTGATGGTGATGACCACCTCGTTGGCCATGCCTTCGAGCAGCTGGCGCGCCGCCTGGTACTGGTCTTCCTTGATGGCTTCCTTCACCGCCTTTTTCAGCTTCTTGACGCCTTCCAGGTCGGTGATGAGCTCTACCTGGCGGGCATCCACGCTGATGGGCACTTCGACCAGCTCGGGATCACGCGCCAGCAGCACCTCCAGCTTGCCGATGACGCTTTCGAGCTGCCTGAGCGCCTCTTCCTTGTCTTCGTTGGCAATGGCTTCGAGCGCCTTGCGCGTCTCGGCGATGGCGGCCATGGCTTCATCTACCAGCTCGCTTTCTTCGGCTGCCACCTCTTTGCGGCTCAGCTCGGCCACGCGGCTGCGCAACGTATCGGCCGACATGCCCAGCGAGTCGGGCAGCTCCATGCGTACTTCGTCGCTCACGGCCGGGCTCTCCTCATGCTCACCGCCATTACATGCGGTCAGGCCCCAGCCAAACAACACCGCAACCACTGCGGCGGTCATCCATTTGCGTACATCCATCTCTTTCATGGCTATCATTTTTTAACAATTTATTTTCAAAATTCAAATCAAACGAAATGCTTCCTTTCCTGCAGCAGCAGAAAAGCTCACCATCTGCCCGCCTCGTGTGCGGGCGCTGCATCTTTTTGCTGAGGGTGCGTCGCCCTTTTCACTCCTCGTCTGGCACCAACAGACGGGAGGGACTGGGGCGATACTGGACGCCGCTGACCTCGGCTGCGAACCCCTTGTGGCCCGACAGGTCTTCGAGCAGGAAGAGGTGCCCGCGCAGTTTGGCGTTGTCTTCGCCGAAGAGGAAGTACCCGATGCACTCCACCATGTCGGGCGACAGCTTCTTCCTCCGTTCCAGGTCGAGCCACCCCTCGCGCCGGGCCAGCCATTCGGCGGCATAGCCCTGCTTGCGGGCTTCCTTGATTGCCTGGGGCAGCGAGCGGAAACGGGTCAGCGGCTTCATACGAGTGTGGTTTAGCTTACGCGTTCAGGCACGATGCGCCACTTGAGCAGTGCTTGCTTGACGCGTTGGCGCACCGAGGCGATGATGTTTTCCACTTCGGCCACCTCGAGTCTTTTCACCTGGGCGATCTCTTCCACCGTCAGGCCCTGCAGCACGTGCAGGTCGAAAATGGAGCGATCGCGCATGGGCAGGCGCGCCAGCGCCATCTTGATGCGGCGCCGCACCTTGCGATCGATGGGGATGTTGTCTTCGGCGGCCTCTTCTTCGATCTTTTTGATCAGCTCCTCTTCTTCGGCATCGACGAGCTCGAAGTCGTCGGTATCGTATTCATCGAGGTGATAGGAGATGTCGTCGAGTTCTTCGATGAGCACCAAGTCGCCGTCGGCATCGGCAGAGAAGTGCTCTTCCATCTCTTTCATCTCGCGAGCCGTCCACTCTTCGATGCTGACGGTGTGCAGCTCCTTCTCTTTCTTGGCTTCCTCGAGCGTTTCGTCGAGCACTTCCTCGGCCAGCCGGTAAATCCACACCTTGAAGTTCTGCTCCGTCAGCGGCTCTTCGCCATAGCGGTCCCATGCGCGGATCCAGACCTCGTCGGCAAGACCTTCGGCGCGGAACATGCCTTTGGGCACGAGGCCAGCCGCCTCGGCCATGCGCAGCCGCCGACGCACATAGGCCGTCACTTCGGGCAGGAAGCGCGAGAGCAGCTGCACGAAGGCTTCGCGCTCGCCCTCCTCCTTGTAGGTATCGAGGTAGGGAGTGGCAGCTATCAGCGACTCGAGCTTGCGCTGCCAGCGCCGACGCAGTGCTTCGTGCCGCTCTTCGGCGCGATGCTTGCGCACCAGCCGCACGAACTTGTCTTCGAGCTTTTCGGCGGCAGCCAGCACGTCATCGGCTTTTTCGGATGCGTACAAGATCTGACCGTTCTTCATATTGAGCGAGTAGGCCACGCGCCAACTGTTGCGGCCCACTTTGGATACGTGTACGTCCAGATGCAGGGGCTTGCTGTAGCCCTTCAGCACGCGCTCCAGCCTTTTGGCGAAAGCCACTACCTGCGCCTCCAGCTTGTCGGCTACCGGCGCGTCGAGTACATGGGCTTGAAGGATGTTTACTTTCATGGCTTCGTTTCTTTTGTGCACCGACCACCCATCAACAGCAATGCCACGGCCGGGAAAGTGACCAACTTGCAGCGCGCGTCGAAATACAACCGACAATCAGGCAGCAATATAGCCAATTGAAAGTCAGTTTGACAGGCAGCAGGCAGCGCGCGCGTGTACAGCCCGACCCCCCTTTGCTACGCCCCACCCCTTTCCTATGCACCCGCGAGACGCCCCTTTCTCCCTTTCTGCCCTTTCCGCCTATCTTCGCTTTCGCAAAAAAGAATTGAGTCTGCTGCAAAAAGACGATAGTCGATAGACTATGGACTATCAATAATGGACGTCGTCAC
>CAYNYN010000087.1:6216-11867 GCA_964401445.1 uncultured Saprospiraceae bacterium
AGTTCTGACTCGCCCCATGGACAAGACCAATGCCATGCGTCTGCTCGAAAAACACGGCATCGCCTACGATGCCGTGCCCTACCGATACGACGAGGCCGACCTCTCGGTGGCGCGCATTGCCGCGCTGAACGACCTGCCCGAAGCCCGCATCTTCAAGACGCTGGTGGTGCGGGGCGACAAGAGCGGACCGGTGCTGGCCGTCATTCCGGGCGATGCGTCGCTCTCGTTCAAGAAGCTGGCGCAGGCCAGCGGCAACCGCAAGATGCGCATGGCGCCCCCCGACGAGCTGCCCGCCCTCACCGGCTACGTGCGCGGCGGATGCAGCCCCCTGGGCACGCGCCGTGCGCTTCCGGTATTCATCGACGCCGCAGCGCTCGACCATCCCCGCATCTACGTCAATGGCGGCAGAAAAGGGCTGTTGCTACACCTCGCCCCCGACGCGCTCATCCGCCTCACCGGCGCCACCGTGGCGCCCATTGTTTCGCCGAGCCCTAAAAACCACCCATGAGCAGCAAATGGAAACTCTGGCTGGGGCGCGCCCTGGCCATCTTCATCGTATTGAGCGGCGCCCTGTGGCTCATGGCCGCCCCCGAGGCCCAGTCGCTCAACCGCCTGGAAGAGCTGATGCTCGCATTTCTCGGTGCCGGCATCCTGTTCCTGTTCTTCCTGCGGGTGCGCTGGACCATGTTCTTCTTCTTCGCCAGCGCCCTGATTGCGCTGGTGCTCAAATCCGACCTGCGCCACCGCCTGCTACCCGCCGACGACCGCCCGCTCGAGGTGCTCACGGTGCGCTACCTCGACTACAGCAGCGGGGCCTCGGCGCTGTGGCAACGCGAGCTGATCCATGCCGAAGGCGAGCTGGCCTGGGTGCGCCTGCCCGACACGGTCGACTGCCCCGATGAGCTGCAGCCCCTCTTCTACGGCTGGCAGCAGGTGTGGTGCGAAGGCATGCGCCCCCCGCGGGCCCTGCTGAGCCGGCTGCCGCTGCGCACGCAGGTAGCCCCGCTGCCGCCAGGCTTTCGCCAAAAGACGTGGCGCCTCGACGACGACACCGAACTCACCCTGCTGACCGGCGCCTGGCACCCCGACATGCCCTACGCCAGCCTGGAAGAAGCGCTCGGACTGCTGCGCCAGCAACGCGGTCCTGCCGTCTTGCTGCTCTGGATCGAATGGAATCCGCTGATCCGGCGGCTGCGCCAGCTGAGCGACGCGTGGGGCCTGCACATCTGCCAGGTGGCCCATCCCCCGTTCCAGCCCTCGCTCAAGGCGTGGCTCGAGGTGAACCGGCAGCCCACCATGACCGTCGTCCACAACGACTACGTGTGCTGCCGCCACTATCGCCTGTTCGACATCGAGGGCCGCCACAGCATGGCGCGCCTCGAGATTTTCGACTCACCCCAACCGCACTGCCATGAAGAAACGCATCGATAGCTTTGGCTACGCCTTTCGCGGCATCGGCGAGCTGATACGCACCCAGCCCAATGCCCGCATCCACCTGCTGGCCACGCTCGGCGTCGTGGCGGCAGCCTTCTGGTTCGAGCTCTCCCGTGGCGAGTGGCTGGCCGTGATCCTGGCCATGGGCGGCGTGTGGGCGGCCGAGGCGTTCAACACGGCGCTGGAGGCGCTGACCGACCTGGCGTCGCCCGAATATCACGAGCTGGCCCGCCGCACCAAGGACGTGGCCGCGGGCGGCGTCCTGCTGATGGCCATTGCGGCAGCGGCCGTCGGCCTGGTGGTCTTTCTGCCCCGCTTGTCGGGCTTTTTTTCCTGAAAAAAGGGCAATCGCACCCAATAAGGGGAAGAGACTGCGCATTATTCCTCCAAACCCTTCATCTTTTCTCTGCGCCTGACGCCCTCCCCTGCCCCGGTTGGACACGACCCCGACACACAAACCGAAAAGCGATTGCCCATGAGACATTTCCTGCGCACGTCGCTGGCCGGCCTGGCCCTGCTGCTGGGCACCCTGCACGCACACGGCCAGGAGCAGCTCGGCCTGCGCCTCGACCGGTACACCCCCCTGGCCACCCTCGCCCTCAACCCGGCGCTGGCGGCCACCCACACGCCGCTGCAGTGGGAGCTGCGACTGGCGGGGGGCCAGCTGTTCGCCGACAACGACTACTTCTTCCTGCGCCCTGCCAGCACCCTGGCCTTGTGGCAGGCACGCGACGACCTGCAGATCTACGCCCTGCCCGACATCGGCGATGAAAACAAGCTGCCCGAGGGGGCGTTCCTGCTCGACTTTTTCCGGAAGGATGCTCCCTATCAGGGGCTGGTCCGCGCCACCCTCGACGGGCCGGCCTTCTGGCTGCGCCTGGGTGAGCACCACGCCCTCGGCCTGAGCACCGCGGCCAGGGCATGGCTTCAGGCATGGCGTCTGCCCGAGCAGATGGGCTACTACACTTTCGACAGCAACCCCCTGGGCACAGGGGTGCGCATCACGCCCTTCGAAGTCACGGCGCAGACCTGGCGCCAGTGGACGGCCCACTACAGCTACACCTGGGAAGGCGGCGCCGTGACCCACACCGCCGGCATCGCACTGAAATGGCTGCGCGGCTACGAGTCGCTCTGGTTCGACCTGCCGCAGCCCGTCGAGCTGGTGCGCATGGCGGGCGACACGGTGCTGGCGCCGGCGGCAACCACCGGCAGCGGAGGCTTCACCCAGGCCATCTGGCAGGGTGCCGACGCCATGTTCCGGCAGCCCAATGGCGGGGGCCTGGCCTTCGACCTGGGATACAGCCAGACGATCGGGGGCTACGTCGACCCGTGGGCCGTGCAGTGGGGCGTGGCCCTGCTCGACATCGGTGCCATACGCTACTCGGGTCAGGTCGAATGGCACCAGGCCCGCCTCGACACGGCGCACTACTACGCGCGCGGCCAGTACATGCATTTCACCCGCCTCGACGAGGTGCCCACACTCGTTCGTCAGTTCAGCTACGAGACCACCGGCGACTCGCTCGCCACCCTCCAGGGCAACTCCTACCGCCTGTGGTTGCCCGCTGCCCTGTCGCTACAGGCCGACGTGGCCCTCACACCGTGGGCTTACGTCAGTGGCGTGGCCATGCTGCCGCTGCCTTTCGGCAAAACGGGCAGCCGGCGCACCGCCACCGTCGCGCTTGCGCCACGCCTCGAGCATCGCTGGGGCAGCCTCAGCCTGCCGCTGGTATGGTACGACTGGGAAGGCCTGCGCATGGGGCTTGCCGCACGTGTGGGCTGGCTCAGCATCGGCACCGACCACCTCTTCTCGTGGGTGAAACGGGGCACCTGGACGGGTACCGACGTGTACGTATCGCTCAGCCTCACCCCGCTGATCCGGGGCCTGCAATGGCGGGGCTTGGGCAGCAGCCGCCAGCCGTGGTCGGGCAGGCGCCGGGGCGGGAAAGTGCGCTGTTACGAATTCTGACACGCGCCCGGAAAAAAGGGCCTGATTATTGCTACTCCGGCACTTGTCACATTTTTGGCGAAAGCCGGAAAAACAGGGAACCGCAAATACTTTCTTTTGCTTCAGCTAAAGAAAACTTCATGAAAGCCGCCACCGTCGTGCGCCTTCCCCTCCTTGCCTTGCGTCGGCTCCGTCGTTGGAGCAGTGTACTCATGGCGCTGTGCCTGCTGACAGGCGTGGCATGGAGCCAATCGGCAGGTACCGAAATACCTCGTTCCGTACAGCGCAAGCTGCTGCGCGACGCAGCCCGCCTGACGTTGCGCCTGGCGGCACAGCAGGAAGACCTGCGCTTCCAGCGCATCAGTATCCCCCGCCAGCCCATGATGGAAATCTACGAAGTGCTGGCAGCCATCTACACGGCCGACGAACGGGCGCGCACGCTCGAACGCTGCAACGTGCACACCTTCCCCAACCCGCCCATCGAGCGCTGCGTCGTCATTTTCGAACGCAATGCCTCCTGGGCGGCGCCCCTGCGCGAAGGGATCACCGAGACGAACAGCCCCGAGATCAACGAGCTGCTCGACGAGTACGACCTCATCATCGAGAAGCACGTGCAGTGGAACGACCGCCACGATGCCATGACCATCCGCTCCACCGAGCCGCTCAACATGGCGGCCCTGGCCAACGAGTTCTACAACGTGGAAGGGGTGGTGGAAGTCGACCTGGGCATCCCCGACGTCAGCGGCAGCGACATCGAGCTGCGCCGCCTGCCCGACGGCTGGGAGGTGAAGTACATCCTGCGCTTCGGCTCTCTGTTCGACGACGCAGGCCAGAGCCACATCTGGGTGTGGAAAGTGAGTGACAGCAAGCAGGTGCAGTTCGTCAAGGAGGAGGGCGCTCCCATCCCTTCCTGGATGCGCTGCCAGTTCGAGCAGGGCGAGCTGCTGGTGCACAGCTACTGAGGCACGCAACAGCGGATCAGCTCGTCGTAGTCGGGCCGGTCGCTGGCCATGCGGTGGATGAATTGCTCTTTTACCTGCCCCTCGTGCAGCACGAACACGCCCGGCATCTGGAACGAGTCGCCCAGCCGCTTGCTGTATTCCGTACGGAACCCTTTCTCCTTGTAAATCTGATAGCCGCGAATCCAGGTCTGGAGCCCGAACAGCTGGGTGAAGGAGCCGCGCAGCAGACCGAAGCGCCGATAGAAAAAGGCATCGGGATCGGCGATGCGGGGCACGTCGGCCAGCCCGAACTCGCGAAAGACGCGTTCGGCCTCCTCTTCCTCGCCCATGTGCACGCACACCACCTGCACGCCGCACGCTTCGAGCCGCTCGCGGCGCTCGGCGATGTCGCTCATCGCCTCCTTGCAAAAGATGCAGCCCAGCTGGCGCAGGAACACCAACAGCACCGGCTGCCGCTGCGACAGCACCCACAGGTCGGGGCCTGCGTGAGGCCGCATTTGCTGCAAAAGCGCTTTCAGATTATCGCCCGAGGGTACCATATGGTGCACGATTGGTTGGAAAGCAGCACAACGCCGCACAGGCCATAGTGTTCATGCCTTTCGGCAAATTTCACCCGCCGGCCCCCAGCAGCCCCTCTACCAGCTGGCGCAGCTCGTCGTACGAGCGGAAGGCGCGCGCATGAAACACCTTTCGGGTGCCGCGGTGCACGTGCGTGACGGGGATGGCCCCGCCCCACGACTCGTCCACGCGCGGGATCCAGTCGTTGAAGCGCTCGTCGAGCAGGACGACCACCTCCGAACGCAACTGGCGCGCGCGCACGAAGGGAATGAGCTTCGACTCGATCTGGTCGGGAAAATCGAGGCTGACCAGCACCACGCGCACCGGCCTGTCGGCAAAGTCGGCGGTGAGCCGCTCGAACCAGGGCAGCTCGGCCACGCACGGCTTGCACCACGTGGCCCAGAAGTTGACCACGTACACCGTATCGTTCGCCAGCTCGAACAGGGGCGCCAGCTCGTCGAAACTTTCGTAGCGGGGAATGTGCGCGTTGGGATCGGGTCGTTCTGCGGGCGGCGCATCGCCACATCCGGCCAGGGCCTGCCAAACCACTGCCAGCACGATCGTTTGCCAAAGATTCCATTTCATCGCAGTCGGGTTTTGCCCGAAAGATATGCCCAAACAAAGCAGTTTGGGAAAAACCGGCATCGAGAGGCCCGGGGGCAGTCCCGGGCATTGGCAGAGGTTCGGATGGTTGAGACTCACTACCGCTCGATGTTGATAGCCGCTGCGCGGCCTGTTGAGACGCCGCTGTC
>CAYNYN010000088.1:0-3296 GCA_964401445.1 uncultured Saprospiraceae bacterium
CCTGAGCAAAAAGGAGCGACACACGCCACGTGTGTCGCTCCTTTAGCCTTGCGCCAGGCATTGCCACGGCACGCCTTCCGCTATCTCGGCTCCGGATCAGGGGGTTCAGAACTCTTCCCTGAGCCGCCAGGGGTCGTACGTCTCGAACGGCACCGTCCACACGAGGCGGCTCCACACGGTGCTTCGGCCGCTCTGGTCGTAGAGCATTTCGAGATTGTCGGAGTTGATCAGGGGCAGGTACAGCTTCAGTTGCTTGCCCAGCATGTCGAGCATCAGGCCGCCCTGCCACCACAGGTTGTCGCGCCAGTCGTCGGGCTGGAAGATGCCTGCCCCTTCGTAGTAGCCGAGATCGAAGTAGGGCTTGATGGCGAGGCCCAGCGGCAGCTTCTTGGGCAGGTCGGCCTCGAGGTTGAGCGCCACCACGAGCCGGTTGGACTGCCCTTGGAGGTAAGCGGGCCCCAGCGCCACTTTCATTCCGCCCTCGGCCATGGCAATCTGGCGGCTCCACAGGCCGCTGTCGGCCCAGCGGTCGGCAAAGAAGCGGTCGTAGGCGTAGTCGTTGAAGCCCTGGGCCGTGAGGTTCCACGCGCCCGGCAGGATGAAGCCGCGTTGGGCGGCCGTGTTGTGGAGGAAGGTGCCCACGAAGAGGCGCGCCGCGAGGTGGCGCTTCGAGGCGTAGGTATAGGCAAAGCGCCCCTCGAGCCAGAGGCGCACGTAGCGGTGCGTCTGCTGGAAGTAGTCGAGGCGGCTGCCTTCGAGGCCGAGCTGCAACGACCAGGGATTGATGGGGCGGCGGTTGCTGCCGGTCCACACGAGCCGGGCCACGGGGCGCCGCGCCCAGGCTTTGCCCGTGAAATTGCCCAGCGTGTCGAAGCGCGCCTGCTCCTCGTGGATCCACGTCCATGCGGCATCGAGCTGGTGGCGGAAGAGGGATGTGGGAGGCTTTTGCCGAAAGGCGAGCCGCAGGAAGAGGCCCTGCCGCGCATAGCGCAGGGTGTACTGCCAGTCCGCATTCCCGAAATGGTGGTAGGTGCGTCCCGACCAGCCCAGCGTGAGCTGGCGCACGGGACCGCTGCGCCACCACCAATGCCGCTGCAGGCGGGCCATGCCCACCAGCTCGTGTTGGCGCACGCTCCACTGCGGCACGAGCTGCCACTCGTAGGGGCGGGGCGGATCGATGGCGTTGTACAGGCCCAGGCCGGGCATCAGCCCGTCGTAGCGATCCCATGACAGCACGGGTACCCAGTTGACGAAGGCATACTCGTCCGACTCGAGGTGCCACAGCAGGGAGGGGCGCAGCGGGCGCGCCTTTCGCAGGATGCCGCGGGTGCGCATGAGGTTGTCGTGGCGGTACAGGTCGAGCGTCGTATGATCGGGGTCGATGTGGACGTGTGTCGCCCGTTCGGCCAGCGGCAGCTCGATGGTTTTGCGCCCCGTAAAACCATCGATCCAGTGGGTCTGCAGCACCTGCGTGTCGCGCTGCACGACCAGCGGGAAGGGCGCCGCCACCTGCCCCTTGTTCTCCACGGTCAGCTCGAGTGTCTGGCCGTGCCGACGCACGCGGCGCAACGAATAATCCACCACCTGGTTCGACTTCAGATAGCCGTCCATGAGCCAGTCCAGCGGCACGCCCAGGGTGCGCTCCATGCTGCGACGGAAGTCTTCGGGGCCGGGATGGCGGAACTGCCACTCTTCGAAGAAGGCCTGCATGGCGGCGTCGAGGCGGTCGGTGCCTACCAGCGCTTCGAGCTGGTGCAAGGCCAGCGGCGGCTTTACATATGCCCCCATCAGGTAGGCCGTGGGGGGCTGCTGCTCGGCATCCATGTCGGGGGGCAGGTCCAGCGCTGGTCGGGCCAGGGAGAGGTAGGACAGCTCGTCATCACTGATGCGGCTGTGTCGTCTGAAAAGCAAGGGGAAGTCTTGTGCCTGCCCCGGGCCATAGTACAAGCTCATGTAGCGCCCTTCGTAGTAGGAGTTGAGGCCTTCGTCCATCCAGGCGTGCATGCGCTCGTTGTTGGCCAGGATGCCGTAGAACCAGTTGTGTCCCACCTCGTGGGTGATGATGCGGTCCAGTTCTTCCGGATCTTCGAAGCTCCCGTCGAGCTGCGTTATCATGGGATATTCCATTCCGCCGCTGCCCTCCAAAGGGCTTTGTACGGCGGTGGCGTGCGGCCAGGGGTAGGTGCCCACTTTTTCGGAGTAGAAGCGCAGGGCCCGGGCCACGTATTCGGGAGCCTTTTTCCACAGCTCGAGTCCGCTGTCGAGGAAGTAGGCAGCGGCCACGACCTCTTTGCCGGAAGGCAGCACCACCTCCTGCATCCGCACGTTGAAGCGCTTGTCGGCAAACCAGGCGAAATCGTGCACGCCCGAAGCGGTGAAGCGAATGGTCTTCCATGCCGTGTCGGAGGGCGGCACCTCGTCGGAGGGCGGCAGCTCGAGCCTGATTTTTTCCAGGGTTTTCTCCATGCGCTCGAGCAAAAAACGGCGCTCTTCGGGCGTTTGCAGGGTGCCTGTGGCGGCCACCACGTAGTTGCGCGGCAGGCTGATGCGCACGTCGAAGTCGCCGAACTCGGAATAGAATTCGCCGAACTCGAGGTAGGGCATGGGGTGCCAGCCCTCGCGGTCATATACGGCCGGCTTGGGATACCACTGCGTGATCATGTAGCTCTGCCCCTCGTGCCCCAGGCGGGAAAAGACGCGCGGCAGCTGCAGCAGCCATTCACTGCCGATGACGATGGAGTCGCCCGGTGCGAGGGGGTGCGGCAGGCGCACCAGCGCAATGTCGGGATGGGGCGCGACGTACTGCCAGCGCAGGCTGTCGCCTTCGGCCGTGAAGCCGATGCGCCGATAGCCGCCCCGCTCCTCGGGTGGGGCGAAGAAAAACTCATCCTTGCCCAGACGTAGCTGTTGTTTTGCGAAAGCACTACGCACGGTGCTGTAGGCGTTGGGCCACAGGTGCATGTATATTTCGCGCAGCGTGTCGGGGCTGTGGTTGATGTAAGTGATCTGCTGGTGCCCTTCCAGTTGGTGCAGGCTGTCGTCGAGACGCACCTCGATGCGGTGGTGCACTTCTTGCTGAAAGTAGTCGGTCTGTGTCTGGGCGCCGCCTTTCGGCAAATACAGCGCGGCAAGGCAGCAGACAAGCAAGTGTTTTATCATCGGGTTGAGCGTTTGGGTTTGAAGTTTAGTTTAAAGTTTAAAGTTTAGTGTTTAATGTTTTATATTGATAATCATTTGTTTGTATTTTGATTCTGTCGGGCAAATTGTCCATCGTCTATCGTCTATCGTCCATCGTC
>CAYNYN010000088.1:3396-5176 GCA_964401445.1 uncultured Saprospiraceae bacterium
CTCATGATTGAGTTTTTCGCCTTTCGGCAAAAAAAATACCTCGCCCTCGTCCTGGCAGGCTGGCTGTGCAGCCAGGGCCTGGCGGTGGCGCAGCACGGCTGCGTGTTGTTGGGGGGGATAGTCGAGGGGAAAAATACGGATCTCGAAGATACCGTCCTGGTGGAAATACACCCCGACACCTTGGCCTGTCTGGCCCGGCTGTCCGAGTGGCGGCGCCAGGCATGGGCCGAAGGACACCTCGAAGCGAGCGTGGACGCGCGCGCGTGGCGGCGCGATACCCTGGTGGCCCGCCTCCACAAGGGGCCTGCCTGGCGCTGGGCTGCGCTCGAGCTGGACGCCCTGCCCGTGGCGTTGCGCGCGCGCCCCGAGCTGAGCCGACGGGTGCGCCCGTCCGGGCTGGTGCGCCCGCAGGAGGTGGCTGCCCTCTTCGACATGGTGCTCGACTGGCATGCCAACCATGGCTATCCTTTCGCCAGCGTCTGGCTCGAGGCGGTGCAGGCAACCGACAGCGTGCTGCACGCGCGCGTAGCAGTGGATCCCGGCCCGCTCATCACCATGGGCGCCGTGGTGGTGGAGGGCGAGCTGCGGCTGTCGCCCGACCTGCTGGCGCGTCACCTCGGGCTGGCGCCCGGCATGCCCTTCTCCCGTGAAAAGATCGCGCAGGCGCGGCAGCGCGTGGAGCAGTTGCCCTACGTGCGCCTGCTGCGTGCTCCCTGGGTGACGTTCTACGGCACCGAAGCGCGGCTGCATCTGCCGCTGGCGCCGCGTCCGGCCAGTCGCCTCGATCTGCTGGTGGGCATCCAGCCGTCGCGCCAGGCCGAAGGACGGCGCGTGCGACTGACGGGCACGGCCCATGGCGAATGGCACAACGCCCTCGGTCTGGGCGAGCACCTCCTCCTTCATTACGAACAGCTGCAGCCCCGCTCGCCGCGCCTCCGTCTGCTGGCCGAATGGCCCTGGGTGCCGGTACTGCCCTTCGGCCTCTTCGGTGCGTTCGACCTGTACAAGCGCGACACCCTGTTCCTCGACCTGTCGTGGCGCGCCGGCATGCACCAGCTACTGCCCGCAGGCCATACCTGGCGCGTCTTCGTGCGGCAGCAGGTGTCCACGCTGCTGTCGGCATCGACCGCCACGAGTGGCCAGCTCGACCTGCAGCAATCGGCCCTGGGCATGGCCCTCGCGCTCGACCACACCGACTACCGTTTCAATCCGCGCAGGGGCTGGCAGCTCGCGCTCGATGGCTCGGCAGGCCTGCGCCGCATCCTCGAAAACGAGCAGCTACTCGAAACGGACCCGCATCGCTACGACAGCCTGGCGCTGCGCGCCGCTCAGCTTCGCTTCGAGCTGGACGGGGCGCATTACCTGCCCCTGGGCCGACAGATGGTGTGGATGAGCCGCCTGCGCGGTGCCGCCATCGCGGGCGGTGGCGCCGTGTGGCAAAACGAGGCGTGGCGCCTGGGCGGCAACCGTCTGCTGCGCGGCTTCGACGAGGATGCTTTTTTTGCGCGGCACTACGTGGTACTCACGCTCGAGGGGCGCCTGCTGCTCGACCGCAACTCCTTTCTCTACCTCTTCGCCGACGCAGGGTGGTGGCAAGCCCCGGTGACCAACAGCGACGATCGGGGCCTGGGCATCGGGGCCGGCGTCACCTTCGCTACACGGGGCGGCATCCTGCAACTGAGCCTGGCCACCGGCCGCTCCACGCAAATCCCTTTCGACCTGGCCAACCCGCGCGTGCACGTGGGCTATACCAGCCGGTTCTGATAAATGGTTGAGGGTT
>CAYNYN010000088.1:5276-11843 GCA_964401445.1 uncultured Saprospiraceae bacterium
GTCCATCGTCCATCGACTTTTTGCAGTAGGCTCAATCCTCGAATCCTCCTCTTTTGATTGATTTCGGCACATAAGTGACAGAAACGGTCACTCCCTATCCACCCATCTTTGCCTCATCCCAGCAAACAAAATCAGGTAAAAATCCGACGGTGACCTGTTTGCGCTACCCGCGCTTTTCTCGAGGTAAACACCTGAAACAAGTCACCTGGAACCGAACGGATCCCAAAGACCAGATGATCCAATCCAGTAAACGCGCCTGAAACCCATTTTTTCATTCAATCCTGTCATTATGCCTCCCCGCCACCTTTTGCTGGGCCTCGGCATTTTCGCAGTAGGGGTGGCTACGGGCTACCTCTTCAACGGATCTGCTGCTTCGCCTCCCACGCCAGCCGACACTTCACTCGAGACCGATCAGCCAGCGCCCCAGGGCGTGCTGGCCACGCACACCGAAACTGCTACCGCTACCGCTGCCACTGAGGTGGACCCTGAACCACCCGTATCCCCTACGGCGGTGGCTACGTCTGCTCCTGCTGCCCTGCCCAACGGATCGCGCTGTATCGGCAGCGACGCGGAGCTGAGCAAGCAGCTATCCCTTTTTGCCGAAAGGCTGGAAGGAGAAGAGATCCCCTACAACAACCGCGAACCCGAAAAGCTGTCGGACTGCTCCGGCATCTTCCACCGCACCGCCCGGTTCGTTGGCGGCATGTGTGATCAGTACGTCTATCCCACACCCCAGACGGCGCGCGACAGCAGGTCGCTGGCACGCTGGTACTACGAGCATGGCAACCTGGCCATCGTGCACGACATCATGAAGCAACGCGACCTCATCCGGCCGGGCGCCGTGCTGTTCTTTGGCGGCACGGGCAAGCGCTTCAACAACCCCACGCCGGAAGAAGTCACTGCTCCCTACCCGTCGGGTATCATCGAACACATCGGTGTGGTGACGGAAGTGAAGAAAGACGATGCGGGCCATGTGAATGGCTATGTCATGTTTCACGGCCGACGGCCGGGCGTGCACGCCCAGCGCAGCCACTACCACAAGCTCGAGCCACCGAGAGCAGGCTTTCCGCCGCTCGGCAACTGGAACCAGCAACTGGTGGCCATCGCGTATATCATGACACCAGAGGACGGCAGCTCAGCCAATTGAGCATCCCCTTCGCCATCGCTTCATGCGACCGCCTTTACGCAAGGTTGCCAACCTACAACCCCAAAAAACGAGGGACGGCCCGTCGGGCCGTCCCAATTTTCCCAATTTCATTCCGTAAAGGCGTCGCATGTGAGCGGCGTCTTTACATTTCGACAATTGAAAACCACACCTATCGCATGGTGGCATGGGCTGCGTCGAGCAGCTGGCGCACCTCTTCATGCGTAGGGGCTTGCGCATATACGCGCAACACCGGTTCGGTACCCGAGGGGCGCACCAGCACCCAGCGGTCGTCGCCGATCCAGAACTTGAAGCCATCGGTGGTTTCCACCCGCGTAATTTTGTAGGGCCCGAAGGCGTCGAACGGATCGTTCTTGCAGCGCTCGATGATGGCCTGCTTCTGCGCTTCGGGCAGGTGCAGGTCGTCGCGGTCGAAGGCGAACGGCCCCACCAGGTCGTACACCTCCTGAATCAGTTCGGAGAGCGTCTTGCCCGTTTTGGCCATGAACTCCAGGATCATCAGGGCGATCCATACGCCGTCGCGCTCGGGGATGTGACCCTTGACGGCCAGCCCGCCTGACTCTTCGCCACCGACGAGCACGTCTTCGCGGCTCATGATCTCGGCGATGTGCTTGAAGCCGATGGGCGTCACGGTGTAGTCGAGGCCGAACTTCCGGGCCAGATCCACCATCTTGTTGGTCACGCTGAAGGTGATGACCACCTTGCCCGTTTCTTTCTTGTACTTGTACATGTACAGCAGCAGGAGCAGCAGGATGTGGTGGGAGTCCACGAAGTTGCCTTCCGAGTCGAACATGCCGATGCGGTCGGCATCGCCGTCATTGGCGAAGCCGAGCTGGATGGTCGGGTCCTTGCGTATGGTTTCGGCCAGCTCGCCCAGGTTGCGCAGGATGGGCTCGGGCGCCTGCCCCTTGAACGAGGGGTTGTAGTCGCAGTGCAGGAACACGCAGTCGGGCAGCAGGCGCTGCACGATGCGCTGGCCCGCCCCGTACATGGCGTCGTACGCGATCTTGAAGCCCGCGCCGCGAATGGCGTCCAGGTCGAAGTTTTGCAGCACGTGCTGGTAGTAGATCTCTTCCAGGTCGGCTTCCTCCACCAGGCCCTGCTTGCGCAGCTCTTCCATTGTGGGCAGGGCGCCCAGCGTACATTCCTCGGGGATGAGGGCTTCTACCTCTGCGATCTGGGCAGGCACCATGGGGCCGCCCAGTTTCGACTTGAGCTTGTATCCGTTGTATGAGGGCGGGTTGTGGCTGGCCGTGATGACGACGCCCAGGTCGGAACCGGTCTTGACGACGCCGAGCGACACCATGGGCGTGCTCACGAAGTCGGGCGCCACGATCACCTTGATGCCCATGGCCCCCAGCACGCGGGCCGTGGTCTCGGCAAAGAGCGGACCGCCGAAGCGACAGTCGTAACCTACCACGGCCTGCTTGCCGCCGTGCTGCTGCAGCCATTTGCCCGTCGCTTCGGCGACGCGCTTGACGTTGGCCACGGTGTAGTCGTCTGCGATGATGGCGCGCCAGCCATCGGTCCCGAATTTTATCTTTGTCATCCGTTTTGTTTTTTGGTGGGTTGAAAAATTGGTTTTTTGCGAAAGCGGAACAAAAATACACATTTGACCCAGCCAGCGAGGGTGGACACCCCAACCCATCGCCGAAGCACGAAAAACCACACACGTTGAGCCAAACGTTGAAAGACACTTACAGGCACAAGGGCATGCGTCGGCGGCTGGTGCAAGCCTTGCGCCGGCGCGGCATCCACGACGAGCGGGTGCTGGCCGCCATCGCCGCCATCCCGCGCCACTGCTTCCTCGACTCGGCCTTCGAAGAGAAGGCCTACGAAGACATCGCCCTGCCCATCGCCTGCGGCCAGACCATCTCGCAGCCCTACACCGTGGCCTTCCAGACCCAGCTGCTCGAGGTGGAACCCGGCCACAAGGTGCTGGAGATCGGCACGGGATCGGGCTATCAGGCCGCCGTGCTGGCGGCCATGGGGGCCGAAGTGTACACCATCGAGCGCCACAAGACGCTGTACAGGCAGGCCAAAGAGCTGATCGGCAAGCTGGGCATCAAGGGCATCCACTTCTTCCACGGCGACGGCTACAAGGGGCTGCCCGAGCACGCGCCTTTCGACCGCATCCTCGTGACGGCCGGCGCACCGGAAATCCCGCGCGAACTGCTCAAGCAGCTCAAGGTGGGCGGCATCATGGTGGTGCCTGTCGGCAAAACGGTACAGGAAATGCTGCGCATCAAGCGCCTCGATGAAAACACCTTCAAGAAGGAAACCTTCGGCCACTTTCGTTTCGTCCCCTTCGTGCCCGGCAGCGAGGAGTCGGAATGAGCCGCATGCGCCGATGCATCGTGACATCGTGACATCGTGACGCCCCGATACTCGGGGCAGGCAGTGACGACGTCGATCATAAATAGTCCATCGTCCCTTGTCCATCGTCCATCGTCCATCAGAAAAACTCCCAACCACATGTCCGACTTCACTCATCTCGACGCGCAAGGCAACCCCGCCATGGTGGACGTGGGCGGCAAGCAGCCCACGCGCCGCACGGCCCGCGCACGCGCCATCATCCAACTGCCACCCGAAGTGTGGGAGCGCCTCGAAGGCGACGAGCTGCACACGAAGAAAGGCCCCGTTTTCCAGACGGCCATCATCGCCGGCATCATGGGGGCCAAGAAGACCAGCGAGCTCATCCCGCTGTGCCATCCGCTGGGCCTCGACGACTGCAAGGTGCAGATCGGCGTGGGCGAAGGGGGCGTGGTGATCGTGGAGTGCACGGCCAGCCTTACGGCAAAAACGGGCGTGGAGATGGAGGCCCTGACGGGCGCCACCGTGGCGGCCCTGACCATCTACGACATGTGCAAGGCCTTCTCGCACGACATCGTCATCCGCGAGGTCAAGCTCATGGCAAAGACTGGCGGCAAGCGCGACTTCCAGCGCGAGGAAGAGTGAGTCATCGCAGCTTGCGGCAAGAGGTGGCATCCCCCTATCTTGCCATCGATTTCCTTCGTGCCCGCACGTGGCCCGATGCACAAAACTCGCTTCCCATGCCACAACCACATGTCAAGCACGCCAAGCTGACCCGTCCGCAGGGCGGGCAGTGGGGCCGCAATGAGTTTGCCCTCATCGGCGCGCCGTGCAGCCGCCTGCAGGCGCTGGCCCGCACGCTCGCAGAGGCCCTTGCCGACGAGGGGCGCGTCGCCTGGCTCGACGCCGACCACGCCCATGGCGACGCCCCGGCCGAGGTGCCCTTTGCCGCGCTGGCCTATACCGACCGCATCACCCATCACGAGCTGGCCTGGCAGGGCAGCGCCGACGGCTACCGGCTGCGCCCCTTGCTCGACGAGGCGCGCCTGGTGCTGGTCAACGGCAACCATTTCACGGCCCGCCAGCAGGTGGTGGTGCTCGACCCGCGCAAGTTCGAGTCCCTGTCGCGCAAGCTGGACCGCCTCACCGACGTGCAGCTGATCGTCACCACGCCCGAAGCCCGGCAAGCGCCCGACTTCCTCGCGTCGCATTTGCCGAAAGGCATCCCCTCATTGCCCATCGAAGACACCGAGGCCCTGGTCGCCTTCTTCCGCCAGGTGCTGCAGCAGGCCACGCCGCCCCTGCTGGGGCTGGTGCTGTCGGGCGGCAAGAGCACGCGCATGGGGCAGGACAAGGGGCTGATCGCCTATCACGGCAAGCCCCAGCGCGAATACCTGTTCGAGCTGCTGCGCAGCCGCTGCGAAGCGGTGTACTACTCGGTGCGCCCCGGCCAGGAAGGCGATTTTCCGGAAGGGGCGCCGCTGCTGGCCGATTCGTTTCTCGACCTGGGCCCCTTCGGCGCCATTCTTTCTGCCTTTCGGCAAAACCCCAACGCGGCCTGGCTGGTGGTGGCCTGCGACCTGCCCCTGCTCGATGCCGCCACGCTCGACTTCCTGATCACTGCACGCCGGCCCGGCAAGGTGGCCACGGCCTTCCGCAGCCCGACGAGTGATTTTCCCGAGCCGCTCATCGCCATCTACGAGCCGCCCGCCTACGGCCGCCTGCTGCAGTTTCTGGCCATGGGCTACTCGTGTCCGCGCAAGATGCTGATCAACAGCGAGGTGGCCCTGATCGAGGCGCCCCGCCCCGACGCGCTGCGCAACGCCAATACGCCCGAAGAGCGCGAAGCGATCATGGCCATACTGCAGGGCCGGGAGTAGCAGCCTGTCGGCAAATGGCACCAAAGACGGCTGCAGCCGTGTGCAAAATGGCGTGTGGTCTGCTCCTTGAGATGTGTCGGCGCCCGCCTGCGCCTGCTGCCGCGTAATCACTCATTCACCTTTAAACTCCTTTTTATGCTTCATTTCAAAAACCTGGTCCTCCTGCTGCTTCTGGCAGGTGCACCTTTCTCGCTCGCCGCTCAGGATTGCTTCGGTTACGTGCTCTCCGAGGAAGGCGCACGCGCTACCTACGCCATGCAAGACCACAAGGGCAAGCCCAACGGCGAAATGACCTGGACGGTCGAAGACATCACCGCCACGGACGAGGGCTGGCTCATCACCCTGGGCATGTCTTTCAAGGACAAAAAGGGAGAAACCCTCGACGCCCCCGTGGCTTCGCAGCGCATCCTGTGCACCGGCTCGGACGTGCGCATGGACATCGACGTGGGCGCTCTGGCAGAAGCCTTTGCCGACAATCCCGAAGTGGAAATCACGATGGAAGGGGACAAGATGGTCTTGCCCAATGAGCTGAAGGAAAACATGACGTTGCCCGATGCCCAGATGACCACGATCGTCAAGATGAGCGGCATGACGCTCGTGAACGCCACGGTACGTCTTACGGACCGGACCGTGCTGGGCAAAGAACAGGTGACGACGCCGGCCGGCACCTTCGATTGCTTCAAGATCACACAGACCACGGAGACCAAAGCCGGCCTTGCCGGTACGCGCAGGACCGCCACCGTGTCGTGGGTAGCCAAAGGCATCGGCATGGTGAAAAGCGAAGACTACGACCACCGGGGCCGCCTCACCAGCAAAAGCGAGCTCATCGAGCTGGTCCGATAAGCCCACCGCCACCAACGACGAGTCCGGCACACCCGTGTCGGACCCGTTTTTTCGTGCCGGGCCGGATAGCCGGGGAAAGCGTTGGGAAGCCGTATTGGTGCATGGGGCCGGGTACTGGCGGTCCGGCAGGGAAAATTTTCTCCAAACCGCTTCGCCCCGGTTTTCCACGAGAACTATTCGTACCTTTGTGCTGTTATCCAGAACGCGCACGCAAAGCGGACGACTCGAAAATTTTTCGAAGAAATTTTTTGAGAAAAAATAAACCGCTTTATCTTTGCACGCGCATTTGAAAAGGCCATGAGTCGCATGGCCGGAACGTTGAGGAAAAAACGGCTCCGTAGCTTGATTGGATAGCGCATCCCGACA
>CAYNYN010000089.1:0-11567 GCA_964401445.1 uncultured Saprospiraceae bacterium
AGGACTGATGGTTGAGACTCGCTATCCCCGACAAGTCGGGGCAGGCTGCTCGATGTTGATAGCCGCTTCACGGCCTGTTGAGACGCGGCTACGCCGCGATGTTGAGATGGTGCGCTTGGCAAAATCCGGAATGCTTGTTCAGGCGCAACATACAAGGATTTGAAGATCGAGTCTACTACAAAAAATCGATAGACGATGGACGATAGACGATAGACGCACAATCTTTATTCACAAAACACTGATAATAAACTTTAAACACTAAACTTTAAACTTCAAACTCAAACCCTCAACTCTCAACGCTACACCCTCAACGAATTTTTCAGGGGACTCAGGGTACTCAAATCCTCCCTTCCTCTTCTCATTCAACGGTCACCGACTTGGCCAGGTTGCGCGGCTGGTCCACGTTGCATCCCCGCATGACGGCGATGTGGTACGCCAACAGTTGCAGGGGGATGACGGAGAGCAGCGGCGCCAGCGGGTCGGCCACGGCCGGGATCTCGATGGTGTGGTCGGCGATGCGGCTGATGACGTCGTCGCCTTCGCGCACTACGGCCACCACCTGCCCTTTGCGGGCTTTCACTTCCTGTACGTTGCTCACGATTTTGTCGTGGTGGTTCTGGTTGGTGGCGATGACGATGACCGGCATGTTCTCATCGATGAGGGCGATGGGGCCGTGCTTCATCTCGGCCGCGGGATAGCCTTCGGCATGGATGTACGAGATCTCCTTGAGCTTCAGGGCGCCTTCGAGCGCTACGGGGAACTGGTAGCCGCGGCCCAGATACAGGGCGTTGGTGGCATCCTTGTATTCGCCGGCCAGGTACTCGATCTGCTTGTTTTGCTCCAGCACCTTTTCCACCAGGCTGGGGATCTCTTCCAGCTCGTAGAGCAGCTGCTGGTATTGGCTCTTCGAAATGGTGCCGCGCTTCTGGGCCAGGCTCAGCGCCATCATGGTCAGCAGGGTCACCTGGCCGGTGAAGGCCTTGGTCGAAGCCACGCCAATCTCGGGGCCGGCATGGATGTACGAGCCGCAGTCGGTGGCGCGTGCGATGCTCGAGCCCACCACGTTGACGATGCCGTAGACCAGTGCATTCTGCTTCTTGGCCAGCTCGATGGCGGCAAGGGTGTCGGCCGTCTCGCCCGATTGCGAGATGGCGATCACCACGTCGTTTTCGCGAATGACGGGATTGCGATAGCGGAACTCCGAAGCGTACTCCACCTCCACGGGGATACGTGCCAGCTCCTCGAACAGATATTCGCCGATGAGGCCGGCGTGCCACGAGGTGCCGCAACCGATGATGATGATGCGGTCGGCGTTTTCGATGCGGCTGCTGTACTCGTCCACACCGCCCAGCTTGATCCAGCCTTCACGGGCGTTCATGCGGCCCCGCATGCAGTCGGCAATGGTGCGCGGCTGCTCGAAGATCTCCTTGAGCATGAAGTAGTCGTAGCCGCCCTTTTCGAGCATCTCGATGTCGATGTTGACCTCCTGCGTCTCATAGGGTTGCTCGACGCTGTCGAGCGAATGCACCTGCAGCCCCTTGTCGAGCGTGATGGTGGCTACGTCGTTGTCGTTCAGATACACCACTTTCTTGGTGTACTCGACGATGGGGGTGGCGTCGGAGGCCACGAAATATTCGCCCTCGCCGATGCCCACCACCAGCGGACTGGCCTTGCGTGCAGCTACCAGCTTGCCGGGGTCTTTTGCATCCATCACGACGATGGCGTAGGCACCCACCACCAGGTTGAGCGCCACGCGTACGGCCTGCTCCAGCGGCAGATCGCCCATCTCCTGCACTTCCTCGATCAGGTGCACGAGCACCTCGGTGTCGGTATCGCTCTTGAACACGTGGCCTTTCTCTTCGAGGCGTTTCTTCAGCGTGGCGTAGTTCTCGATGATGCCGTTGTGCACCAGCGTCAGGCGCCCATTGCCCGAGGTGTGGGGATGGGCATTGACGTCGTTGGGCTCGCCATGGGTGGCCCAGCGCGTGTGGCCGATGCCGATGTGGCCGTGCAGGTCGAACTGTTCGGCATGGGCCTGCAGATCGCTCACCTTGCCCTTTATCTTGCAGACCTGGAGCTGGCCGTTGTGTACGGCCACGCCGGCACTGTCATAACCCCGGTACTCGAGGCGCTGCAGGCCTTTCAACAGGATGGGCAGGGCTTCGCGATGACCGACGTATGCGACGATTCCACACATGAGCTTTGAATTTTTGGGTGTGATCCTGCTTGCGCAAAAAAGGACCCGGCAAGCAAAGGTTTAAACTTCTGCAAGATCCGTTGCCTTGATCGCAACGGGTGCGGACTTTTGTTACATCATTCGAAGTGTCGGATTGCAAAAAGGACGAATGGATTGCCAAGGGACGGCTCAGCTCCGGGGTAGGGCGCGGGAAGAACGGAGTCCTTGCCTGCACGACTGCCCTTGCAAAGAAACTCCATTTTCACGCCATTTCCAAACACGAGCTCGTCCGTGACACGTTCAGAGCTCCGTCCACGTCAGCTTGAGCACGGGTTTGCGTTCGGGGTGCTTCGACCCACCCACCACCACGCGGTGGGCATGGTCGGGCTTCGAGAACACCGTAACGACGATGCGGGGCGGGGCCGTCCCGTGGGCCATGCGCTGGAAGTGCCCCGTGATGTTGGCGCGGTAATATCGCTGGCCGTCGCTGTCGGTCTCGAGCAGGCCGCCAAACGTGACGTCGAGCTTGTTCAGATCGCCAAAGTTGAGCGTCACGTCCTCGATGGCGATCAGTCGGTTGTCGTCGGTGAGCTCGGCCACCAGGATGCGTTCGGGCGCACTGAAGTCGGGGTCATCGCCCGGCAGCGTCACCACCGGGATCTCCAGCTCGGCCTTGTTGATCACTACCCCCTCGTCCCACTGCTGCACGTAAGGTATCTCGACCAGCATGTTCACGCCGGCCATGCCCTGGATGAAGGCGATGGAGTCTTCGCCCGCCGGCACGTTCCAATGCTCCTCCACCACGCTCCCCGTGTAGTCGTGCTCGAATGTGCTCATGCGCACGCTGCGCAGGTCCATCGGGAAGCCATACTGGTAGTAGAGCGTGTCGCGATGATAGTAAACGACCAGGGCTGCCTGGTTTTCGCGCAGGTCGAAGGCGATGAGGCCATTGTTGACGGTGGTGGGCACCAGCTGGATGCCCTTGAAAAAGTCGAGAAAGGCACTGTCGGTGAGGAAGTAGTTGGTGTCGGCCTGGAAGAAGTTTTCGGCAAACATCTCGTCGAGGTGCACGCGCAGGTGCGGCACCGTCAGCACCTCCTCGGGCGCCCCGTCGTCGGTGTACGAGATGAGCGGCAGGCTGTCCACCGTGTTGGGCACGAACTCGATATGGCCGATGGGCTCGAGGTTGGTCTTGAAGCTGGCGTTCGAATAGTAGGTGCTGTCGAACTCCATCTTCTCCACCACGCGCCGGATCTCCATGCCGAACGTCTCGCTGGTGCGGCCATAGAAGCCATCGGCGCGGTAAGGCAGCACCAGCACCATCGAGTCGAGCACGGCTTCCGTAAAGTCGGGCTTGGCAAAGAAGGTGCGTTGTACCTGCGCGTAGATCGAAGCGGTCACCTTGCCGAAGACCGGATCGATCATGGTGCCGAAGAGGTAGTTGGTAAGCTGGTTCTCGGGGTTGGGGTGATACACCAGCACGCTGTCTTCCGGATGGATACCCGTCAGCAGGGTGACCGTGTCGGTATAGTGCACGCGGATGCCGTCGTTTTCGAGCAGCGACGCCCCCACGGGGGTGGGATCGTTGCAGGCGCTCAGCGCGGCCATGACCAGTACACTCCACAGGATCGCAAGGCGGTTCGTCTTCATTTCAGTTGTTGCGTTTCAAAAGTGCAGCCGGCCCGATTTTCACCGGCTTTCGCCAAAAGCGGCGCAAATATACTCCACCGAGGGCTTGAGGTTGGCAAGGAGCCGGGCATTTGGCCATTTGAGCCCGAGGCGTGGCCCGAGGTGCATATCCCCGATGCGGAAAGGTTGCGGGAAATACGCCCTGATCGTCGGCGGCCTTCAGCCTGGATCGCTGCAGCCCGTCAAATCGGCTCTTCGATCCCTCGCCTCCACCCCGATCCATTCCGAGCCCCAAAAATGCAGACAGGCATCTGCGCCTGGGTGCAAATGCCTGTCATAAGAGAGGTCCCCGCAGGGACGAAGGTTGTATCCGTTATCCTTTCACCTGCTCTTCCTGCTCGAGCAGCGTCTTGTAGAAGTCCACGTAGGCCTCGAGCATGGCTTCGGGCTCCTGATAGGGCAGCACCGGCTTGTCGAACTGCTCGACCAGTGCGCTGGTCTCGGGGCTCAGCACGGCGCTGCCCACGATGGCCGCGTCGGCCCATTTGAGGGCGCCCTGGTGCAGGCCTACGCTGCCATCTTCCTTGCGGTAGTCGGCCAGGTCTTCCTCTTCGAGGTCGTTGATGGCGGCTTTGCGGAAGAAGGCGTCGGTGAAGGTGCGCTCCAGGCTGTTGTCGTAGAGCGAGTAGATGATCTTGGCGTCCTGGAAGAGCGGCTCGTTGCGATAGGCCTTGCGGATGTACATGGGCAGCAGGCTCGTCATCCAGCCGTGCAGGTGTACGATGTCGGGGGGCCAGCCAAACTTCTTGACCGTCTCGATGACGCCCTTGCAGAAGAAGACCATGCGGTCGGGGTTGTCTTCGAAGGGCTGGCCTTCATCGTTTTCAAAGACCGACTTGCGCTTGAAAAAGTCTTCGTTGTCGAGGAAGTAGACCTGCATGCGTGCCTTGGGCAGCGAGGCCACCTTGATGATGAGCGGGTAGTCTTCGTCGTCCACGATGATGTTCATACCGGAGAGGCGCACCACTTCGTGCAGGCGATGACGGCGCTCGTTGATGGTGCCGAAGCGGGGCATCAGTACGCGGATCTCCATTCCTTGTTCCTGAACGTACTGGGGCAGTTGGCGGGCGATTTCTGAAATCTCGGAAAGGGCCGTGTACGGCTGCATCTCCTGAGTGACGATCAGGACCTTTTTCTTGTTTTCGTACATCATTTTTGTTTCAGTATTTCAACTCAATGAACGGATGTGCAAAGGTACGAATTTCAAGGGACTTGGCCTAAAGAGCACTTGCCCTTAACGCTTTGTTTACTTGTGTTATCTTGGCCCCTGCAGGGAGGTCCGGCCCCTTGGCCGGAGGTCTGCAGCGACATTCTACAACATTTTGTTTATGCGATTGTTCAAGCGGGTCGAGGCGCTACAGCGCCATTTGCAGCAGCGCAAAGCCGAAGGTGAAGCCATAGGCTTCGTGCCCACCATGGGCGCACTGCACGAGGGGCATCTCGAGTTGTTGCGCCGCTCCATGCGCGAGAACCAGTGTACCGTCTGCAGCATCTTCGTCAATCCCACCCAGTTCAACGATCCCACCGACCTGGCGAAGTATCCGCGCATGCCGGAAAAAGACATCGAAGCGCTGGTACGGCTGGGGTGCGACGTGCTGTTCATGCCCTGGGAAGAAGAGATCTACCCGCAGGGCAAGGACACGCCCGCGCCCGAGGTAAATCTGCAAGGGCTCGATGCCACCATGGAAGGCGTGCATCGGCCCGGTCACTTCGCCGGCGTGGTGCAGGTGGTGCACCGCCTGCTCGAGATCGTGCAGCCCGACAGGCTCTACATGGGGCAAAAAGACTACCAGCAGTTCGTCATCGTGCGGCACATGATCCGCCAGCTGGGCCTGCCCGTGCGCATCGTCATGTGCCCCATCGTGCGCGAAGCCGACGGCCTGGCCCTCAGCTCGCGCAACCTGCGCCTCACGCCCGAGGCGCGCGCCGCCGCGCCCCGCATCTACGAGGTGCTGAAGGACGTGCTGGCGCAGACCAGCCGTCAGCCGGATACCGACCTGGCGGCACTGGCCGCTTCGGCTTTCGCCAAACTGGACCAGCCGCCCCTCAAACCCGAATACTTCGAAATAGTGGACGGCACCACGCTGCAGCCCATCCGCACCCTCCACGAGGCCGATACGGCCGTGGCCTGCACCGCCGTGTGGGCGGGCGACGTGCGCCTCATCGACAACATCATCCTCAAGTGGGAATCGGAAGAAGAGGAGTGACCGGCTGACCGATTCCGCTTTGCATCTTCGCAGCCGAATGGCGGCATGCACCGTTCCGGCCCGCCCCTTTTCTGGAAGACCAAACGCTACCCATGTCCCGACGCATTCCCGTACTCTGCTTTCTGATTGGCCTGGTTGCCCTGGCCCTTTCGGGCTGGCGCATGTGGGCGCGCACGCAGGAAGAGATGCTCTGGGGCTTTCTGCCCCTGTGGTTCTACGCCGGCCTGTGGCTCTGCCTGTCGGCCTGGTGGTTGGGACGGAGGGCTGAGGCGTCACGCCTGCGGCAGGAGGTGTGGCTGTTGTCGGGCCTGTCGGGCTTGCTGCTGGGCCTGGCCTGGCCGCCGCTGCCGCTCGTCTTTCTGCTGTTCGTGGGCTGGGTGCCGCTGTGGGAGGCCGAACGCCGCATCGCTGCCGCCGGCATTTCCCGAAAGGGATGGGCGGTTTTTGGCGCCAGCTATCTGGCCTTCCTGCTGTGGAATGCGCTGACCACCTACTGGGTGACCAACACGGCCTTCGTGGCCGGCGTCTTCGCCATCCTCGTCAACTCGCTGTTCATGGCGCTGGTCTTCACCGGCTGGCACCACACGCGTCGCCTGCTGCCCCGCCTGGGCGTGGCCCCCTTCATCGCCTACTGGATGGCCTTCGAGCTGCTGCACCTCAACTGGCAGATCACCTGGCCCTGGCTCAACCTCGGCAACGGCTTTGCCCGCTTCCCGCAAATGGTGCAGTGGTACGAGTGGACGGGCACGTTCGGCGGCACGCTCTGGGTGCTGGTGGCCAATGCGCTGGTGTGGCAGCTGTGGCGCCGCCGCCAGGAGGGGCAGCCTTTCGGCAAATGGCGCCCGCTGCGGCTGGCACTCGTGCTGGTCGTGCCCCTGATCGTGTCGTGGTGGCGCTACGCCGACTTCGAGGAGCGGGGCCGCCCCGTCGAGGTGGTGGTCGTGCAGCCCAACTTCGAACCGCACTACGAGAAGTTTGCAGTGAGCGCCTCGGCCCAGCTGCAACGCTTCCTCAAGCTGTCGCGCCAGGGACTGACCGACAGCACGGCCTATCTCGTCTTTCCCGAGACGAGCTTCGGCGGCATGGATCGCGACCGCCTGGCCACCGACCCGCTCATCGCGCGCCTGCGCCGCTTCATCGCGCAGTGGCCGCGCCTCAAGCTGGTGACCGGCATCGCCGCCTACCGCATCCTGCCGCCCGACGCGCCCCCCACCCCATTCACGCGCTACACCGTCCGCCGCGGCGACACCATCCGCTGGGAAGCCTACAACGCCGCCATCCAGCTCAGCAACGAGACCGACACCATCCCCTTCTACGCCAAGTCGAAGCTGGTGCCCGGCGCCGAGTTTCTGCCCTACAAAGACGTGCTCTTCTTCCTCAAGCCCATCGTGGATGCGCTGCAGGGCTCCATGGCCGGCCACGCCACCCAGCCCGAGCGCAGCGTCTTTGTCAGCCGCGATGGCCGCGTAGGCCCCGTCATCTGCTACGAGAGCGTCTATGGCGAGTACTACACCGGCTACGTGCAGCAGGGCGCCGAAGCCATCTTCATCATGACCAACGACGGCTGGTGGGACAAGACGGCCGGCCACCGCCAGCACCTCATGTACGCCTCGCTGCGCGCCATCGAGACGCGTCGCAGCATCGCCCGCTCGGCCAACACCGGCATCTCGGCATTCATCGACCAGCACGGGCGCATCCACCAGCCCACGGCCTATGGCGAGGAAGCCGTCATCCGCGACACCCTCCTGCTGCGCGACGACGGCCCCACCTTCTACGTGCGCTTCGGCGACTACCTGGGGCGCCTCGCAGCACTGCTCGCAGCCATCTTCGCGCTCAACGCGCTTTCGCGCAAATGGCGCAGCCGCCGCAGCGGCGTCGAGTGGCCGAAGATCCTCACGAAGTGACGGAGAGACAGAGTGAGGGGTGAGGAGTGAAGAGTGAAGAGTGACCGCAGCATCAGGTGAAACTGGTTCCTCGAACCCTTGATTCCTCTTTGTAAAACGCTCAACGTTACACCCTCAACCCTCAACCATCATTTGCAGCGGACGCGCCATTTTTGTGGTGCCGGTTTTTTGACTGCCGAATCAGACGTCTTCGCCCATGCTCAAAATTGCCTGGTCGCCCATTTACAAGTACGAGCTGCCGCCCGGCCATCGCTTCCCGATGGAGAAGTACGAGCTTTTGCCCGAGCAACTGCTCTACGAAGGCACCGTCGGCCCCGACAATTTCTTCGAGCCCGAGCCCTTGCCCCTCGAGCTGCTGCTGCGCACCCACCAGCGCACCTACTGGCAGAAGCTGTCGCAACAGCGCCTTTCGGCAAAAGAGGTGCGCGCCATCGGCTTTCCCATGACGCCGCGCCTCGTCGAGCGCGGCCTGCACATCGCCAACGGCACCCTCATGGCCGCGCGCTATGCCCTGCAATACGGCATCGGCATGAACATCGCCGGCGGCACACACCACGCCTTTGCCGACCACGGCGAGGGCTTCTGCGTGCTCAACGATATCGCCATCGCAGCCAATGCCCTGCTGGCCGAAGGGGCCGTGCAGCGCGTCCTCGTGGTCGACCTCGACGTGCATCAGGGCAATGGCACGGCACGCATCTTTCGCGGCCGCGCCGAGGTGTGCACCTTCAGCATGCACGGTGCGCGCAACTACCCTGCCCGCAAGGAACAGTCGGACCTCGACATCGGGCTGCCCGACGGCACGACCGACGCCCTCTACCTCGGCATCCTGCGCGAGACGCTGCCCGCCCTCATCGACCACGTCGAACCCGACATCATCTTCTTCCAGGCCGGCGTGGACGTGCTGGCCGAAGACAAGCTGGGACGGCTGGCCCTCACGCTCGACGGCTGCGCCCGCCGCGACCGCTTCGTGCTCGAGACAGCCCACAAAAACGGCGTGCCCATCGTCGTGAGCATGGGCGGCGGCTATCCGCACCGCCTGGCCACACTCATCGAGGCGCACGCCAACACCTATCGGCTGGCACAGGAGATATTCTTCTGATGCCCGAGCCCGCCAAGGGAGCGATGGAAAGTCGCGACGACCTGGCGGCCTCAGGGCAGCACGGACAACGCGCAACCCTCAACCAACCTCAAGGCAGCAGCACCACTTTTTGCGAAAGCGAGACCCGGGGTCCTCGCGCCGTCAGGATGTAGACGCCTTCCGGCAAACGACGCCCGGCAGCGTCGCGCCCCGTCCACGACCACTGGTGCCGGCCCGCGTGCAGCCAGCCGTCGTGCACTACGGCCACTTCGCGACCGTCGGCCGCGGCCACGGCCAGCCGCAGCGGCATGGCCTGCGGCAGGTCGAGCTGCACCCACAGCACCTCGCGGAAGGGGTTGGGATAGCACTGCCAGCCGATGGTCATGCCGGCAGCTTCGCCCGCCTCGGTCGTGGTGCCCAGCCGGTCGATGAGCCAGGCCTGGGTGCTGTTGGTAGCTGCGTGGCTGCCATAACCCACGATGTAGCGCCCGTCGGGGCTGACGGCCAGGGCCTCGCTCAGCCACGAGCCATCGCTCAGCGCGTCGGCAAAGACGGCGTTCAGGTCTTCGATGCCCGTGTCGGGCGTCCACCAGAAGGCGCGGCCCACGGGCATGGTGCTGGCCAGCGCCGTGCCCACCACCACTTGCCCGTCGGCCGAGACGTCCCGCGCCTCGGCGGCGTAGATGGCGTTGCCCGGCAGCCCGAGGAAACGAACGACGGGCGTCTGGGTGTCGAGCAGGTAAGGCTCGGGCCGCAGCGTTTGGCCGTTGAAGCCGCCACCGACGATGTAGCGGCCGTCGGGCGAGATGCCCCTGGCGCCGTCCAGAAACGAAGGGGGAAGGCCGCCGAGCAGGGCGGCATACGTCTGGTTGAGGTCTTCCACGCCGCCAGCGGCCGTCCAGCGGAAAGCCGAGTTGGGGCCGTTGTCGGGATAGCTGAACGAGCCGACGATGGTCTGCCCATCAGCCGTCATGGCATGGGCATGGCTGGCCCAGTCGGTGTCGAAGAGGAAGGCCCATCCGCTGCCCTGCGTCCACGCCACGGCGCGCGGATGCGGGCTTTCGGCAGCCCCCGCCACGCGCATGCCGTCGGATGACACGGCACTCACGCTGGTGAGCGCCGTATCGCCCACGGCGCCCAGGTCGGTCATGCCGGTGGCGGCACTCCAGAGGAAGACGTGCGCAGCGCCACTTTCCACGTCCGTCACGCCCGTGATCCAGGTGCCGGTTGGGTCGATGGCGGCAGCACTGCTCGAGGCGAAGGGCGAGGAGGAGAGGGTGCCCAGATCGACCATGCCCGCCTGGGGCGTCCAGCGGAAGGCGTGGGGCCATCCGCTGCCGAAATCGGCCGAACCCACGACGACGAGCTGGCCATCGTGCCAGGTCACATCCGTTGCCTTGCTGCTGGCTACCCCTTCGAGGGGCCCCAGCCAGATCAGCTGTTGTGCCGCAGCGGGCACGAGCATCCAGCCGATGATCGCAAGTATCAGTCCTGCTCTGCGCATAGCCGTCCGGTTTTGTTTTTTCCGAAAGGGAAAACGAAAAACCGAATGTCCGCCACAAAAAACGCAGCAGGCCTGCGAGCGGTTGGGACCCGTTTTGCGGAAGCAGGAGGAGGCCCGGCCGCGCCATCGACCCTTTCAGGAAATGCCGCCATGGCGCCTGCGCCACTGACGCGGCGTCAGGCCGGTGATGCGCCGGAACAGGGCGTTGAAGTGCGACAGGTTGCGGAAGCCGGCCTGGAATGCCGCCTCGGAGATGCGCAGCTCGGCGTTTTCGAGCAAGCGACAGGCCGCGTGGACGCGCACCTCGTTGAGCCACGCGATGAACGAGCGGCCGGTGCGGGCCTTGAACAGGCGCGCGAAGGCGGTGGGGTGCATGTGCACCAGCGCTGCCACCTCTTCCAGGCGGATGGGGCGCTGGTAGTGGCGCATGCCGTAGGCAAACACCTGGTCGAGCAGTCGTTTGTCGCGCAGGCCAAAATCGACCTCGTGGGGCGCGTGGTGCACTACCTCCACATGGCGGCTTTCGGTCAGCCATTCCATCAGGGCCAGCAGCAGGCGCAGGCGCGCCACGGCCCCGGCCTCGTCGTGGATGTCCCGGATTTGCCGGAAGGCGTCGGCCGCGAAGGGCGGGCGCACGCGGGCAGCCTGACGCAGCGGCAGACGCCGGCACAGCGCGCCCATCTCGGGCAGGGCCAGCAGGCTGTAGCGGCTGGTGGGCGGCTCGAGGAAGATGCTGCGGGCCAGCACGCCGGGCCGCTCGTTGCGCAGCATGTGGGGCAGGTCGCTGCCGAAAATCCACACTTCGCCGGGCGCGAAGGGCAACGACACACTGCCCGCAGTGAGCCGCCCCTGCCCCCGCTCGATGGCCGTAATCTGGATCTCGGGATGGACGTGCAGATGGGCGTAGAAGCTGGCGCCTTCGTCCACCTGCAGAAGGTGGCTGCGCGCCCGCGTCTTGGGGATGTGGAAGCGGATGGGTGACATAGCGCAGAGGGGTGCGTGATGTGGA
>CAYNYN010000090.1:0-2320 GCA_964401445.1 uncultured Saprospiraceae bacterium
CTGCCCGTCTGCTGGCACCGTTCCGGGCGCAGGCACGGCGTTTTCTGGTGATTTTCGACCTGGATGGCTCTGGTGCCGAAGGCCATAGTCGTGTAGAAATCGAGCAAAAGGTGGAAAACGACCTGTTGCGGTCGGGATGGGACCGCCACTGCATCAAAGCTATTGCTATCGAGCCCGAGCTGGAAAACTGGATATGGATCAGAAACCGCCACCAGGCGCAAGCCCTCAACTGGCCCGATGAAGGGTCACTTTTCGACTGGCTGACACGAAAGGGAGCAATTCCGGAAGGAGCTTTCAAACCCACGCCACCCAAAGAGTGGATGATCGAAGCCTTGAAACGGGGAAACCGGTCGCACTCTTCAGCCATTTTCAGGAAAATCGCGGAAAAGGTATCCCTGCGGCAAGCGCTGGACGAATGCCATGACCAAAGCTTTCGCGATCTCATTTCCACGCTTCAAACGTGGTTTCCGCCATCCGGGCAAGCATACAGATAGCCCCAAATGCCGACGGCCGCTACACCTCACCGGGAGCAGCGGCCGTCGCGTTTTTTGCGAAAGCAAAAGGCTCAGGCGCCCTTGCGCTTTTTCTTGCCTTTCATCTTCGAGGCGTACTGCAGCGCCTTGTAGGCGTTGACGATGCCACCCGTGCGGCACAGCTCCGTCATGGGCACGGTCTCTTCGGTTCCGGGCTTGGTGACCATGAAGCTGACCTTGTCCACCGAGTTGACGATGGCTTCCTTCACCTGCTCGGCCGTGAGGTCGGGATAGTAGCTGCGGATGAGGGCCGCCACACCCGCCACGTTGGGCGAGGCCATGCTGGTGCCGCTGTGGGCCACGTAGCTGTTGTTGATGGTCGTCGAGTAGATGTTCACGCCGGGGGCGAACACGTCCACGCTCTCCTTGCCGTAGTTGGAGAACGAAGCCGGCAACGACTCGTCGGCGATGGGGCCCGAGGCACCCACTTCGATCCATGCCTTGGCCTGTTTGGGACCGAAGAGCCCCTTCTTCTCATAGACCGGCGTGGGATAGTGGCCGTTGTCGGGGTTGTCGTTGTCCTGTCCGTTGTTGCCGGCCGCGTGCACGAGCAGCACGTCGTGCTTCTGGGCGTACTTGACGGCGGCATCCACGGCAGCTTTGTCCCAGCTGTAGCCCTTGCCAAAGCTCATGTTGATGACCGAAGCGCCATTGTCCACGGCATAGCGGATGGCGTTGGCCACGTCCTTGTCGCGCTCGTCGCCGTCGGGCACGGCGCGGATGGTCATGATACGCACGTTGTCGGCCACGCCGAGGATGCCCAGATCGTTGTGGCGGTTGGCAGCCACGATGCCTGCCACGTGGGTGCCGTGGTCGGCGTCGGGGCCTTCGTAGTGGTTGTTGCCGTAGTAGCGCTCCGACGAGTCGAAGTAGTTGTCGCCGACGATGGGGCGCGGGTCGAACTCGAGGTTGTAGTGGTACTTGTACTGGCTTTCGAAGTACTTGTAGGCCCCCTCCAGCTGCTCCTGCAGGTCGGCTACCGTGGCGCCCTGGGCGAACACATTGCCGAGGATGGCCTGGATGCGCTGCAGGTCGGGATCATCGGTCTGGAAGTTGTTCACGTCTTCCTGCGTGATCTCGCTCGCATCCTTGCCAATGGCTTCGATGAAGCGGTCGAGCGCGTCGCGCACGCTGCCGTAGATCATCACGTTCTGCTCCAGCTCCTGGCGCTTTTCGGTGATTTCCTTCTCGAGCTTTTGCATCAGCTCGTATTCCTTGCGCTCCTTCTTCTTGAGCTTCGAGGGGTCGCTCACGTTGGCGAACTTCTGGCGATAGTACACCAGCAGGCGCGTGCCCTCGAGCTGGTCGGCAGCCACGTCGCCGTCCTTGCCACCGATGAAGTTCCAGCCGTGGATGTCGTCCACGTAGCCGTTGCCGTCGTCGTCGATGCCGTTGCCGGGCACCTCATCCTCGTTGACCCACATCACGTCCTTGAGGTCTTCGTGATCGACCTCGACACCGGAGTCGATGATGGCCACGATGACCGTCTCGCCTTTCTTGCCGGCCAACAGCTCCTTGTAGGCCTTTTCCACGCTCATGCCGGCAAACCCTTCCTCGGGTGCGCGCAGATGCCAGTCTTGGGGCACGTCCTGTGCCTGTAGCGCCATGGAAACCAGCAGCGCCAGTCCGAGCATCCAGTTTCTGATTACTTTCATCATTTGAATTGAATTGGTTGAAAATTTTACGAACGGGCGGCAAGTTAACCTTTGCCTCGTCGAATGGGCTGGTCGTTTCGACCAGCTTTTACCGCATGGCAGACAAACGCCGTTTCCTGCCCGGAATTTTAT
>CAYNYN010000090.1:2420-8194 GCA_964401445.1 uncultured Saprospiraceae bacterium
GCCTTTCGGCAAATGAAACCCGGTCACTGGCCGGTATTGTATGCGACCCGCAGCACCTCGTCGAACCATTCGACGAAGTGCACATTCAGGTTCTCCTTCAGGTAATCGGGCAGCTCGTCGAAGTCCTTTTTGTTGTCGGCCGGCAGGATGACGTCGGTCACGCCTACGCGCCGCGCCGCGATCACTTTTTCCTTGACCCCGCCGATGGGCAACACCTTGCCCGTGAGCGTCAGCTCACCCGTCATGGCCAGGCCGTCGCGCACGGCCCGCCCCGTGGCCAGCGAGTACAGGGCCAGCGCCATCGTGATGCCGGCCGAGGGCCCGTCCTTGGGCGTGGCGCCCGCCGGCACGTGCAGGTGCACGAAGTGGTTGGCCAGGTAGTCGTTGTCCGGGTCTTCCTTGTCGAGCAGCGAGCGCACATAGGTGTAGGCGATCTCGGCCGACTCCTGCATGACGCCGCCCAGCTGGCCCGTCTGCTTGAAGCCCGGCGACTTGCTGCGCACGCCGATGGCTTCGATGTAGAGGGTGGCGCCGCCAAAGGCCGTCCAGGCCAGTCCCAGCACCACGCCCGGCATGGGCTTGGGGTACAGTTTTTCCGTGGTGTAGAGGGGTTTGCCGAGCAGCTCTTCCACCATGTCGCGGGTGATCGTCTTCGGCACCTCTTCGCCGAGGGCTGCCCTCAGGCTGATCTTGCGCACGATGCGGCGGATCTGCTTTTCGAGGTTGCGCACGCCGGCCTCGCGGGCATAGTGCTCCACGATGTGGGCGATGGCGTCCTCCGCTATCGTGAGCTCGTCGGGCCGGAAGCCGTTGTCTTCGAGCTGGCGCGGCAACAGGTACCGACGCGCGATCTCCACCTTTTCCTGCAGGATGTAGCCCGACAGCCGCACCACGTCCATGCGGTCGAGCAGCGGCCCGGGGATGGTGTCGAGCTGGTTGGCGGTGGTGATGAACAGCACCTGCGACAGGTCGTAGGGGATGTCGAGGTAGTGGTCGAGGAAGTTGTGGTTCTGTTCGGGGTCGAGCACCTCGAGCAGGGCCGAGGCCGGATCGCCGCGGAAGCTGGTGCCGATCTTGTCGATCTCGTCGAGCATGATGACGGGGTTGGACGTGCCCACGCGCTTGAGCGCCTGGATGAGCTTGCCCGGCATGGCGCCGATGTAGGTGCGGCGATGCCCCTTGATCTCGGCCTCATCGACCATGCCGCCCACCGAGAAGCGGAAGAACTTGCGGCCCAGCGCCTCGGCGATCGACTTGCCCACCGAGGTCTTGCCCACGCCCGGCGGACCGACCAGGCAGATGACCGTACCCGAAACCGTGCCGCGCTTGACGATGATGCTGAGCATCTCGAGGATGCGCTCCTTGACGTCCTCGAGGCCGTAGTGATCGCGGTCGAGGATCTCGCGGGCCTTCCGGATGTCCTGGTTGTCTTCGGACGTGATGCCCCACGGCAGCTCGGCGATGAGGTCCAGGTAGTTGCGCACCACGTGAAACTCGGGCGACTGGGCGTTGAGGATGCGCAGCTTGTCCATCTCCTCTTCCACCACCTTCTGCGCTTCCTCGGGCAGCTGCTTGCCTTCGAGCTTTTTCCGGATCTTCTCGATCTCGGTCTCGGCCTCGTCCTTCTCCATGCCGAGCTCGCGCTTGATGGCCTTGAGCTGCTCCCGCAGGAAGTACTCCTTCTGCTGCTTGTTGACGGCCTCGTCGATCTGTTTCTGGATCTTCTGCTTGAGGCGCGACAGCTCCAGCTCCTCGCGCAGCAGCTTGAGCAGCATGCGGGCCCGCTCTTTCAGGTCGAAGGTTTCGAGCAGCTCCTGCAGCTGCTCGGCCTCGGCGCTGAGCAGGTTGCTGATCAGGTCCATGGTAGGCCCGGGGCGCTCCATGTCGAGCTGGCTCATGATCAGGTTGACCTGCTCCTTGAGCACGGGGTTGAGCTTGAGCAGCTCCTTGATGTCGGCACTGATGGCCAGCATGTAGGCCTTGAGCTCCTGGTCGGGCTTCTCTTCGGGATCGAAGTGGTAGGCCACCTCCCAGCGCACCGTGGGCTGCACCAGCAGCACGCGCTGGCGGATGATGCGTGCATAGGCCTGGCCCAGCACCTGCACCGTATCGGGCCCTGTCTGGTTGACGCGGTAGATCTGGAAGATGACGCCGACCTCTTCGTAGTCGTAGTCCACCTGCCCATTCTCGCCTTCCTCCTCATGGGCAAACACCAGGCCCACGTAGCCATTCTCGTTTTCCATCACCTGGCGGATGGCCTCGAGGAAATCTTTTCCCTGGAAGGTGATGGGCAGCGTCAGGCCGGGAAAGACGGGTCGCTGCAAGAGCGGCAGGATGGTGAGCACCTTGGGGAATGCCTTTTGGGCCACTTCCCTGGGCTGCCCGTCTTCATGCAAGGTGGCGGTGGCTTCGTGTTCCGGTCGTCTGGTTTCTTCTGTCATGGTTCGGTTTTTCGGTTCAACACTACCCAACAACACAATACCTGAAATGGATCAACGGTCCGGGACGGTTTTCGCCCGGTTTTCCTATCGCGCGATCACGAAGCGGCCCGTCCGCTGGCGATCGCCGTCACGCAAGGTGAGGAAATACAGGCCTTTCGGCAAATGCCGCACATCCACCTCCAGCGCACCGTCCTCTTGGCGCACCGGTGCCTCGACGGCTTCTCCCAGCGCATTGTACACACGCACCTCTCCTGCAGACACTGTTGAGGCGGTACGCACGCGAATCACGTCCGTGGCAGGGTTGGGCCAGAGCGCCAGGGCGGCAGCATGGGTCTCCGCGACAGCCGTCGGCAGCGCAAAGTCGTCGGTCTGGGCGGCGTTCTTCGGCAGGAAGTGGTCGCCTTCGGCCTGCCACAGCACGGCCACCACGATCAGGTTGTCGGCCGTCCAGTTGGGATCGGTGAGCGTCATGCTGGCAGTCACCTGATAGGTGGCACCCGTCTGGGCGCCATTTTCCGTAAGGACATCGCCGAAGGTGTCGTCGGTGAGGGCCGTGCGCAGCAGGCGCTGGTGCGCCACCTCGCCACTCTGTCCGGCCTGCGGCGCCATGTGGCTCTTCTCGACGAGATAAAGGCCCAGCCGCCATGCCCCCTGCACGTCCTGCAGCATTTCCACTGCCGCCTCGGCGTGCAGCACGTCGCCGTCGATCCATGCCTGCAGCCCGATGCCGGCTGCCGGCTGCTGCTGCGCCATGGCATCGACCTGCTGCGCCACCTCGGTGCGCTTCTGGCTCATGTTGGAGCTGTACACCTGCAGGTCCACCTCGTTGAGGTAGAAAATGGGCTGGCTGAAGCCGCCGAAGTTGTCGGCGATGGCGCCGGACACGGGTGTTTCCAGCGAGCCGCTGTGGTGCGCCGCCCAGATGACGGCCTCGTCGTCGTTGTCTTCGAGCAGCCAGTGAAAGAAAGTCCAGCCCCACGAGCCGCAGTTGGGACACCAGTCGGCCGTGCGCTTGGTGATGAGCGGTCGGTACTGCGGGCTGATTTCCTGTGCAGGCAAGGCACTTGTCAGCATACAAGCAAGGAGGATGGGTAGCAGATTTTTCATTTGGATTGTTTTTTTCCGGCTTTCGCCAAATGATAATATGGGTCTTTACGCACCCTGAAAAATGGTTGAGGGTCGAGGGTTTGAGTATAAGGTTTAAAGTTTAAAGTTTAGTGTTTAAATTTGATTATCATTTTATTACAAAAAAATCGCGCGTTCATCGTCCATCGCCTATCGTCACGAACCAGGCGATCCCAGCCACAAATGCCATACGCGCCGGGTTTCGGGCCCTACCTTGAAGCGCTCGTCGGCACGCAGGCCGGCCACCCAGCAGATCTGGCCGCCACACTCCACCACGGGCACCCGCTTTTTCTCCGGCACCGGTAATTTCAGGTCACTGAACAAATCCTGCAACTTTTTGCTGCGTCCACCCATGCCCAGCGGACGAAACCGGTCGCCGGGCTGCCAGGCACGCACGCGCAGGGGCCACTGCACCTTGTCGGCGTCCAGCCAAGCCTGGGCCGGATCGTCGGGGAAGCGCCTGGGGGGCTCATCCAACAGTTCGGCGCAGAGAATGCGGCCGTCGGGCAGGGCCAGCGGCTCCTCCGGCGAGGGCCACTCCAACGGTCCCCAGTTGTCCTCGGTGCGCGGCCGCAGCAACAACCTGCCGCGATCGTACCACACGACATGCGTGGCACTTGCAAATTGCGCGCCCGATCGGCTGCAGGCCCACACATCCCACACCTGCGCGCCACTGAAGCCACGGGGGGCCAGCCACTCGCGCAGCAGCGCCCGTCCGCCCGGTTGCCGGCGCAGCGCCTCCAGGTCGAGCACTTCTGCCTCGCCCTGCCGCTCCACCAGGGCGTCCAGTGCTCGGGTCACCGCCTCCTCCCACAGCTGCAGGCCGTCGCGCACGAAGGCGCTGTTGCGCCCATAGGCCTGTCGCCATGAGGGCCGCAGGTGGTCGAGCACGGGCAGCACGCGATGGCGCAGGTAGTTGCGTTCGTAATCCAGGGTGGCATTGGAACGGTCCTCGCGCCAGGCATGGCCTTCCGATCGCATCCACTGCTCGAGCTCGGGGCGCGACAGCCCCAGCAGGGGCCGCACGATGCGGCCGCGTCGCAGGGGGATGCCCTGCAGGCCACGCAGCCCCGTGCCGCGCAGCATGTTGAGCAGCACCGTTTCGAAGTGGTCGTCCAGGTGGTGCGCCGTGGCCACGTAGTCGTAGCCCTCGCGCACGGCCAGCTCCTCGAACCAGGCATAACGCAACCGGCGGGCGGCCATCTGTATGGAAATGCCCTGCTTGCGCGCCTCGGCACGCGCATCCAGCCGCCGGCCGAAGAAAGGCACCCCCTGCGCTTCCGCAAAAGCCCGGACGAAGGCCTCGTCGCCGTCCGACTCGGCGCCGCGCAGGCAAAAGTTGCAATGCGCAATGCCGACGGACCACCCTGCCCCCACGCACAGCCAGGCCATGGCCATCGAGTCCAGCCCGCCACTGACGGCCAGCAACGTGCGTGCCCGCGGCAGCTCGGGCAGCTCACGCGCCACGAATGCGGCAAATTGTTCGGGTACCGATGCCATGTGCTTCACGCTCGTTTGGCAACAAAGATAGCCGCCCGGACGAGGGCCCCTCCTAAAATTTTATTAATACATTTCGCCGGAAAGGCGGGAAGCATAATTTTGCCCGCGCCCGCCCCCGACGAATCACCACACAAAATGCACACACCCATGAAGCAGCTGATCTTCTTTTGCCTGACGACCTTCTTTCTGACTGCCTGTCAGCAAAACGGCCCGTCCACGCAGCCATCCGCGAACGGGCCCGCCTCGAGGCAGATGCCCGGCCAGGCCACCGAGGGTCAGGTGCGCATGACGGCACGCACCCCCGCCGAAGACCCCAACAACCAGAGCGAGCAGAGCAAACAGGTGCTCCAGTACCTGACCTCCAACTACTGGGTCATCACCGCCTGGGTCGAACACCTCGACCCCGAACTCAACCGCAAGAACCAGGGCCGGTACTACAAATTCAACCCTGACGGCACCTTCGAGAGTGGCCAGTGGGGCAAGAAAACCGGCGCGGGCACCTGGACGTTCAACGGGCGTACCGGCCTGCTCTACCTCGACTCGTCCGTCGACGGAGAGGATGGCGAATGGCGCATCCAGATCAACAAAGACGGGTCGGTCATGATCTGGGTGGGCACCGAGCGGTTCAACACCACCCACATCCAGACCAAGCTGGAAAACCTGCTGTTCACTCCCAAAAACCGACAGGAATTGGGACTGAAAGACTGA
>CAYNYN010000090.1:8294-11427 GCA_964401445.1 uncultured Saprospiraceae bacterium
GAAAGCTGCGGTTATGAAAAACTTTTCCCAAATCACTTCGTAACGAGTTTAGCATGACGCCCCCCGACAAAATCGTAGCCTGTGCCGACTCGTCGGATAGCCTGTCCCGAGAATCGGGGCGGGCAGTGATGGTATGACAACGTAACGAAGTTCGGTTTCCATCGTCCATAGTCCATCGTCTTTCGTCCATCATACCGTCCATCGATGCCTTCAAAAGGCTTTGAAAACCAAACACCACCACAGGGCATGAAAAAGTACCTTTCGATCTTCTGCGCACTGGCCATTGCACTGCTGCTGCCCCAAAGCTGCGGCTCGCCCGCAAACGAGGCGGCAGACCAGACGGTTGCCTCCATCGAGAAGCCGCGCGTGCCCGATTGGGCCAAAAACGCCGTCCTGTACGAGGTAAACATCCGGCAGTTCACTCCCGAAGGCACTTTCAAGGCCTTCGAGGCGCACCTGCCCCGCCTCAAGGAGATGGGCGTCGACATTCTGTGGTTCATGCCCATCCATCCCATCAGCAAGGTCAAGCGCAAGGGCAGTCTGGGCAGCCCCTATGCCGTGGCCGATTACTATGCCGTCAATCCCGATTACGGCACGCTCGACGAGTTCAAGGAGCTGGTGAAGAAAATTCACAACATGGGCATGTACGTCATCATCGACTGGGTGCCCAACCACACCGGCTGGGATCATCCCTGGATCGAAGAGCATCCCGACTGGTACACCCACCACCCCACGGCCGATACCATCATCCATCCCACCGACCGGGGCGTGCCCACCGACTGGTACGACGTGGCCGAGCTGAACCACGACAATCCGGCACTGCGCGCCGAGCTGATCCGCGCCATGAAGTTCTGGATCGAGGAGGTGGGCGTAGACGGCTTCCGCTGCGACACGGCGCACAACGTGCCCGAGGTGTTCTGGAACGAGATGGGCGATGCCCTCTACCCCATCCGCCCCCTGTTCATGCTGGCCGAGACGGAAGACGCCTTCCACCGCAACTCGGGCAACTTCGTGGCCGATTACGGCTGGACGTTCCACCACCTGATGAACGAAATCGCCCAGGGCAAAAAGACGGCCCTCGAGATTCCGAAATACCTCGAAGCCGATGCCAAAAAATACACCCAGGGCTATCACATCTACTTCACCTCCAACCACGACGAGAACGCCTGGAACGGCACCGTCTTCGAGCGCATGGGCGACGCCCACAAGGTGATGGCCGTGCTGGCAGCCACCATGGATGGCATGCCGCTCATCTACGGAGGGCAGGAAGCGCCGCTGAAAAAGCGCCTCTCCTTTTTCGACAAGGATTCGATCGACTGGGATGGCTATGCCTACGCCCCCTTCTACCAGACGCTCTTCGACCTCAAGCATCGCAACAAGGCGCTGTGGAACGGCAAGGATGGCGGCCCCGTACAGGTGATCCACACGGGCCAGGACGACAAGGTGTTTGCCTTCCAGCGCGAAAAGGATGGCGACAAGGTGGTCGTGGTCTGCAACCTCAGCGACGAGATGCAGACCGTGCGCCTGCAGGGCGACAGCTTCACGGGCAGCTACAACAACGTGTTCGCCAACAGCACCATGCTACTCACCGGCGACATGGCCGTGCAGCTCGGGCCGTGGGACTTCATCGTGTTGTCCAACAAGTAAGGAATAGTGGTTGAGGGTTGAGGGTTTTCAAAGAGGAATCGAGGAATCGAGGAACCGATTCCCCCGATTTCACCGATTCAACCAATTTCACCAGGCTCTGTGGTCACTCCTCTCCCCTCACTCCTCTATCCCTCACTCTGTCACTCCGTCTCTCTCACACTGGCAGCGCCGAATAACGCTGCACGAACTCGACCATCTCATCCACCATGTCGGCCGAGCCGATGGCGATCGTGGCCCGCTGGTGCAGGTCGCGCGGCTCGATGTCGAGGATGCGCTGCAGCTGGCAGGTCACTGCCTTGCCGCCTGCCTGCTCGACGATGAAGGAAAGCGGGTTGCACTCGTACAGCAGCCGCAGCTTGCCGTGCGGATATTTGCGGGTATTGGGATACAGGAAGATGCCGCCCTGGAACAGGATGCGATGCACGTCGGCCACCATCGAGCCGATATATCGGAGCCGCAGGTTGAGGTCGGAGCAGTAGTCGATGTAGCGCCGCATCTCGACGTCGAACTTCAGGTAGTAGCCCTGGTTGACCGAGTAGTAGCGCCCCCGTTTGGGCATCTGGATGTCGGGATGCGACAGGCAGAACTCGCCGATCGTGGGGTCGAGCGTAAAGCCGTTGACGCCGCGGCCCGTGGAGTACACGAGCAAGGTGGAGGTGCCATAGAGCACGTAGCCGGCGGCCACCAGCTCGCTGCCTTTCTGCAGGAAGTCTTCCAGCGTGGCCGGCCCCGACGGGTCGCTCTTGCGGCGATAGATGCCGAAGATGGTGCCCACCGGCACGTTGACGTCGATATTTGAGGAGCCGTCCAGCGGATCGAAGACGACGACGTACTTGGAAGACTTGCCTTCCAGCGGCGGCAGCGGCACGAAATCTTCGTTCTCTTCCGAGGCGATGGCACAACATTCACCGCTGTTGCTCAGGCATTCGATGAGCTTCTCGTTGGCGTAGATGTCGAGCTTGGCCACGCGGTCGCCCGTGGCATTCTGCTCGCCGGCAAAACCGAGGATGTTTACCAGTCCGGCCTTGTTCACCTCCCGGTTGACGATCTTGGCAGCCACGCCGATGTCGCGCAACAGTCCGGTCAGCTCGCCCGTGGCATAGGGGAAATCTTTCTGGCGACGGAGGATGAATTCATCGAGCGTTACGATGCGGTCCATGATGGGGCAATTTGGTTTATAATTTGGTCAGTGTAGCAAAGGTAATGTGTCGTCCCGGCTTTTTGGCCGCACCTGGCATACAGATACGTGGCGGATGGCAACTATACCCGAAACAAAGTGGTTTGGGAAAAACTGACATTGGGTGGCATGGGTTACCTCGAGCATTTACAGAGAGGATTTGAAGAACCGAGGAACCGAGGATTCGACTCCTCTTTTGATTATTGAATTGATTTACAACCAGTTGCTACACTCTACAATAGACAATGGTAAAAGCTGCGTTTTGGCTGCGTGCTTCTGCGTCTGAAAGCTGCGGTTGTAGCTCGCTTT
>CAYNYN010000091.1:0-11421 GCA_964401445.1 uncultured Saprospiraceae bacterium
GGTAATAAACGTTGCGTGACGTTGCGTTCCCGATTCTCGGGATAGGCGTAGCGGCGTTGCGCGAGGCGCTCAACGCTACACGCTCAACCCTCAACCAGAAAAAACTGCGTTTTGGCTGCGTCATGCTGCGTCTGAAAGCTGCGGTTTTGAAAGAAGAGCCTACTGTAAAAAGTCGATAGACGATGGACGACAGACACACAAGCCGCATTTTTTACAACACTGAAAATCAACCTTAAACACTAAACTTTAAACTTTAAACTCAAACTCTCAACCCTCAACGCTCACCCCTCAACCACTTCTTGTTGCAAGGCACTCAGCTTTTCGTTCATCGCAGCGATCATCTGTCGCGGATCGTCGGCCTTGAAGATGCCCGAGCCCGAGACGAGCACCTGCGCGCCGGCGGCAGCCACCTCGGCAATGTTGTCGAGCTTCACGCCGCCGTCCACCTCGACGAGGACGCGGTCTTCCAGGCCGCGCGCTTCGAGCATGCGCCGCAGGCGGCGCAGCTTGTCGAGGGTGTTGGGGATGAACGACTGCCCGCCGAAACCCGGATTGACCGACATGATGAGGATCAGATCCACGTCGTCGAGCACCTCGTCGAGCACCGCCAGTGGCGTGTGCGGGTTGAGGGCCAGGCCCGCCTTGACGCCGCGTGCCCGGATGGCTTGCAGGGCGCGATGCACGTGGGGCGTGGCCTCGGCGTGGATGGTCAGGATGTCGGCGCCAGCATCGCAGAACCCGTCGATGAACTTTTCCGGCTCCACGATCATCAGGTGCACGTCGCAGGGCGTGGTGGCCACCCGCTTGATGGCCTGCACTACCGGCACGCCGATGGTGATGTTGGGCACGAAGCGGCCGTCCATCACGTCGATGTGCAGCATGTGTGCGCCAGCCTGCTCGACCATGCGAATGTCGCGTTCCAGGTTGACGAAGTCGGCCGAAAGGAGCGAGGGTGCGATCTGGTACATGTTTGCGTCGTTTTGTATTTGCTGAAAAGCGCCCCGCCCTTCATGGATGGTCCTGCCGCAGCCGGGCCGCAGCATCGGCATCCACTTTTTCGAAGTCGAACTTGCGTCGGAACTGGTGGATGCCCCTGATGTAGCGCAGCGAGCCCGAAGCCGAGCGGATGACGATGCTCTCGGTCGTCACCACGTCTTTGCCGCGGTCGAAGCGCACCCCTTCGAGGAAGCTGCCCTCGGTGATGGCGGTGGCAGCGAAGAAGGTGTTGTCCGAGCGCACCAGGTCGTCCAGCGTGAGCACCTCGTCGAGGTCCACGCCCTCGGCGGCCAACCGCTCTTTCTCGATGTCCTTTTGAGGGGCGCGGCGCCCCTGCATGCCGCCGCCCAGCGCCTTGACGGCACAGGCCGCCAGCACGCCCTCGGGCGTGCCGCCGATGCCCATCAGCACGTCGATGCCGGTGCCGGGGATGGCCGCCATGAGCGCCCCCATCACGTCGCCGTCGGTGTGCAGGCTGATGCGGGCCCCGGCCCGCCGGATCTCGGCGATGAGGGCCTCGTGGCGCGGCTTGTCGAGCACGAAGACGGCCAGGTCCTCCACCTTGCGACCGAGCGCCTCGGCGATGCGATGCAGGTTGTTGGCGGGCGTGTCGGTGATGTCGATGGCGTCGCGGGCGGCGGCCTCCACCACGATCTTGTCCATGTAGAACGAGTTGCCGGGCCGCCACATCGAGCCGGCCTCGGCAGCAGCAATAACGGCAATGGCGTTGGGCCGGCCCAGGGCCAGCAGACGCGTGCCCTCGACGGGATCCACGGCGATATCGACCCGGGGGCCGCGCCCCGAGCCCACCTTTTCGCCGTTGTACAGCATGGGCGCCTCGTCCTTTTCGCCCTCGCCGATGACGACGGTGCCGTCCATATCGACGGTACGCAGGAAGGCGCGCATGGCGTTGACGGCAGCCTGGTCGCCGCCCTCCTTGTCGCCACGCCCCATGTAGCGGGCCGCCGAGATGGCCGCGGCTTCGGTCACCCGCACCAGCTCCATGGCCAGGTTGCGGTCGGGCTGGATGTTTTGCTGTGGTGCACTCATCGTTCATTGGTTTTTTGCCTTTCGGCAAATGATACCTCATCCTCTTGCCGTCAAAGCTACCGCAAAAAGCCACTTCATACCGTCTGGCCCGTCAGTGCCTGCCGCACCACTTCGAGCTTGCCCTTGCTGAGCAGCTTTTCCGACTTGTGTTCGATGAATTTGGCGTAAGCCTCGATGAATGCCTTGCCCGGCTTGCGGAAGTCGAAGTTTTCGGGATGGTCGCGGAAGTGCTCGCGGTGCACGCGCATCCACACCAGGCGGCCGTCGGTGTCGATGTTCACCTTGGTGACGCCCAGCGGGACGGCTTTGGCAAACTCGTCGGCATCGACGCCGCGCGCCGAGGGGTCGAGCGCGCCGCCGGCGGCATTGATGCGCTCCACCTCTTCGCGGGGCACCGAGCTGGAGCCGTGCATCACCAGCGGAAAGCCCGGCAGGCGCTGCTGGATGGCGGCGATGCGATCGAAGTGCAGCGACTGGTTGCCTTTGAACTTGTAGGCGCCATGGCTGGTGCCGATGGCCACAGCCAGCGAGTCGCAGCCCGTGCGCTCAACGAACTCCCTGGCCTCGTCGGGGTCGGTGAGCATGGCGTGCTTCTCATCGACCTGGATGTCTTCTTCCACGCCGCCCAGCATGCCCAGCTCGGCCTCCACGCTTACCCCCTTGGCGTGGGCGCGCTCCACCACGCGCCGCGTGATGGCGATGTTTTCCTCGAAGGGCTCGTGCGACGCATCGATCATCACCGAGCTATAGAAGCCGCTGTCGATGCACTCGTAGCACACCTCTTCGGTGCCGTGGTCGAGATGCACGGCGAAGATGGCGTCGGGGTACATCTCTTCTGCCGCCTTGATGATGTTCTCCAGCATCTTCACCCCGGCATAGGCGCGCGCACCCCGCGAAATCTGGATGATGAAGGGCGCCTCGGCGCGCGCATGCCCCTCGAACAGGCCCAGCGCCTGCTCCATGTTGTTGATGTTGTAGGCCCCCACGGCGAATTTGCCGTAGGCTACCTTGAACAGATCAGCAGTCGTGACGATCATTTTCGTTCGGTTTTAGCAAGTGAACAAGATTGAGGCTGGTGCAAAAAGTCGATAGACGATGGAGTTTTACGTCGTTACGGTGTTACGTCGTCACGCAGTTACGCTCCACCCAATCACAGCGCACTCCGCGCTCATTCGGCTTCCGTCATTTCCCGCACGGCGCGCGCCACGGCTTCGGGCGTGAAGCCCAGCTTTTCGAACAGCACGGGGCCAGGCGCCGAGGCTCCGAAGCGGTCCAGCCCGAGGATGCGGCCTTTGGGTCCCACCCACGGATACCACGACAGGGAAGCCCCTGCCTCGACGGCCAGGCGGCGCGTGACGTGTGGAGGCAGCACCTCATTCCGGTACGCTTCGGGCTGGGCGGCGAACAGCTCGGTCGAGGGCATCGACACGATGCGCAGGCGGTAGCCCTCGGCGTTGAGCAACTTTTTGGCTTCGAGCGCCAGGGCCACCTCCGAGCCGCTGGCGATGATGATGGTGTCGAAGCCATCGTCGTCCACGAGCACGTAGCCACCTTTGGCCAGCATGCCGGCCGGCGCCATGCCTTCGGCGGCGCGGTCGGGCACGGGCAGCTTCTGGCGGCTCAGCACCAGGCCTACAGGGCCGTTGCGATGCGTCAGCGCCACCTTCCATGCCTCCACCGTTTCGGCGGCATCCATGGGCCGGATGAGCGTGAGATTGGGCATGGCGCGCAACGACGCCAGGTGCTCTACCGGCTGGTGCGTGGGCCCGTCTTCGCCCAGACCGATGCTGTCGTGCGTCAGCACGTAGATGACGGGCAGCCGCATCAGGGCCGCCATGCGGATGGCCGGCCGCATGTAGTCGGTGAAGACGAAGAAGGTGCCGGCATAGGGCCGGATGCCACCGTGCAGCGCCAGCCCGTTCATGATGGCGCCCATGGCGTGCTCGCGCACGCCGTAGTGGATGTAGCGCCCCGTGGGGTCGGCTGCCGAGAAAGCTTTTTCCCCTTTCGGAAACGTGTTGTTCGAGGGCGTCAGGTCGGCCGAGCCGCCCATGAGCTGGGGCACGTGTGCGGCAATGTGGTCGAGTGCCTGACCCGAGGCGGCCCGCGTGGCGATGGCCTTGCCCGGTGCAGGTGCCGGAATGTGGAGGGCAGCAGCGGGAATGACATCTTTCAGCCGTTCGGCAAATTCTGCCCAAGCGTCGGGGGCCGCCTTCCGGTATTGCGCCACCGTCTGTCGCCACTGCGCCTCCCATTGTGCACCCTTGCGGCGCGCTTCCTCGGTAATCTGCGTGCGGATGGATTCCGGCACGTAGAAAGGCTGGTCGGCGGGCAGGCCCAGCGCTTCCTTGGCCAGCCGCACCTCCTCTTCGCCGAGGGGTGCGCCGTGCACTTCGTGCGTGTTGGCCTTGTTTGGGCTGCCCTTGCCGATGACGGTGCGGAAGGCGATGATGGTGGGTCGCGAAGGGTCGGCATGCGCCTGCCGGAAGGCATGCCGGATCTTGTCGAAGTCGTGCCCGTCGGCCGACAGCACCTGCCAGCCGTAGGCCTCGTAGCGCAGCAGCACGTCTTCGCTGAACGACAGCGCGGTGGGCCCGTCGATGGTGATGCGGTTGTCGTCGTAGCAGACGATGAGCTTCCCCAGCCTCAGGTGACCGGCCAGCGAGCAGGCCTCGTGGCTGATGCCTTCCTCGATGTCGCCGTCGCCGGCGAAGACGTAGGTGTAGTGATCGACGAGCGCCAGCTCGGGCAGGTTGAAGCGGGCGGCCAGATGGCGCTCGGCCAAGGCCATGCCCACGGCGTTGGCGATGCCCTGCCCCAACGGGCCCGTGGTGGTCTCCACGCCAGGCGTGACGAAATTTTCCGGGTGGCCGGGCGTGCGGCTGCCCCACTGTCGGAATCGTTGCAGCTCTTCGAGCGGCAGGTCGTAGCCGAACAGGTGCAGCAGGCTGTACAGCAGCATGCTGCCGTGGCCGCCCGACAGCACGAAGCGGTCGCGGTCGAACCAGTCGGGATTGGCCGGGTTGTGGCGCAGCCACTCGCCCCACAGCACGGCAGCCACGTCGGCCATGCCCATGGGCATGCCCGGATGACCCGAGTTGGCTTTCTGCACCCCGTCCATGGCCAGCCCGCGTATGGTGTGGGCCAGCAGGGCGAGCGTAGTCACGTCGAGCTGGCGATGGGGGCCGCGACGGGTCGATGTGGCTTGGGTATTTCGTACCATGATGGTGGTCTGTTTTGGTCAGGAAAAATGCAGTCAGCTTCAGGCCTGTGTCGATGCCGGCGATGGCGACGTCACCTCCAGGCTGCTGTTGATCATGAAATACGAGATGACGAGCTGGGCCAGTGCCAGCGGGTAGGATACCAGCACCTCGTCGCCTTTCTGGAAAAGCCCTACCTCGTCCATGTTCAGGTCGAAGTTGCGTGCGCGGATCAGGTTGCCCAGCCGCATCTTCAGCATATTGGTCTGGGCTTCGTCGATCTCGCCGTGGATGTCGAGCACCTCGAAGGGGCGGCCATTCCACTTGGCGAACGACATGTGGAGGCAGGGCGTGCCGCTGCCGCGCTCGCAGGGATAGTCCTTGAACTCTTCCACGATCTGCTCGATGATGCTGCTGAGCTGCTCGCAGGGCTGGGCGGGGCTCAGGCCGATCTTGGCATTGAGGCGCGCGTCGTTGGTCTGTTTCTGCTTGGGATAGAAGCGCACCACGATGTCGGCGTACTTTTTCTGAGGCCGGATAAAGGCCTCCGAGTCGGCCTCGCGCGCGTCGAGCGCAGCCAGCACCTGCTCGGGCGTGTAGCCGCGCTTGGCCGTGTCGCGCTGCACCTTCCACTGGCGGCGCAGGGCTTCGGGCGGGTCCAGAAAGACCTTGACGTCGAACTGATCGCGCAGGATGCGCGTGTGGTAACCCAACAGGCCCTCCACGATCACGAAGCGCGCCGGCTTGACATAGGTGGGTGGGTCGAAGTCACCCGTCGAGTGGTTGTAGTTGGGCTTGAGGATGGAACGCCCGGCACGCAGGTCGCGCAGGTGCTGCTCCATGATGTCGATGTGGTTGCAGTCGGGATGCAGGGCCGTGATGCCCAGCTCCTTGCGCTGCCTGCGGTTGTATTTGTGGTAGTCGTCGGTGCAGATGGCCGTGACGTTTTCCGCGCCCAACAGATTGACGATGCCCCGTGTGAGGGTCGTCTTGCCTGTCGCGCTGTCGCCGACGATGCCGAGCAGAATGCACTTCTTGTCCATGACGAAGAGGTTGTGAGATGAATGTGGTGGGAAACCTGACGGACGGGGACCGCGGCCGGACGTCTGGCACCCTCCCCCCAAGGGGGAAGGTGCAGACTGCAATGCAAAGCAGAATGAGCAAACTCTTTCTCTTCTTGCGCGCGACATCCGGCCATCGGGGTGCTGGTTCAGTTGTTGCTCGCCTGCGGCTGGTACACCACGAACGCCAGCACCTGGCATTGCTTCTTGTTGTCGTAGCCGGTGACCTTGATCCACGCATCCGGGTGCTTTTCCCGGCAAGCTGCCAGCTCGTCCATCACCTTTTCGGCATTGCGTTCGACGAAGAAGGGCAGCTTCCAGAAGTGCCAGTACGAGTTTTTCGGATGCAGCTCGTAGGTGTATTCGATGCCGGGGATGTACCCTTTGTCGATGATGTACTCCACCTGCTTGCGGATTTCTTCCTGCGTCATGGGTGGCAGATACGAGAACGTTTCGGTATGCATGGCTGTGTGTTTTTTGCCGAAAGGCGGTTTGAAAAAAAAAGGAGCCGAGCCCCGGTCTCGCTTCGTTGCCGATGAGCAGCGCGCTCAGGGTAAGAAAGCGAGCGTGGGGACGAAACCAGCCAACAGGTACGAGACGGCGGGTGACCCGCGCTCCCTTGACGCCCGGGCACCGTTGTGCCGCAGCGCCGTAAAAAGGAAATCCGATCCGATTATCCGTGAACAATGCGGTTCGACTTGTGCGCGCCTCAGAGCTTGTCCACCGTGTCGAAGTCGAACTTGATCTCTTTCCAGGTCTGCAGGGCCACCTCGAGCTCGGGCGAGTGTCTGGCGGCCTGGCGCAGGATGTCTCCGCCTTCGCGCATCAGGTCGCGGCCTTCGTTGCGTGCCTTGATGCAGGCTTCGAGGGCCACGCGGTTGGCCGTAGCGCCGGCTTCGCTGCCCCAGGGGTGGCCCAGGGTGCCGCCGCCGAACTGCAGCACGACGTCGTCGCCGAAGATGGTGACCAGCTCGGGCATGTGCCACACGTGGATGCCACCCGAGGCCACGGGCATGACGCCGGGCATGCTGACCCAGTCCTGGTCGAAGTAGATGCCTCGCGACAGGTCGCGCGCCACGTAGTTTTCGCGCAGCAGGTCGGTGGTGCCCAAGGTGGCAGCGCGATCGCCTTCGAGCTTGCCCACCACGGTGCCGTTGTGCAGGTGGTCGGCGCCCACGATGCGGCACCACTTGGCCAGCACGCGCCAGTGGATGCCATGGTTGGGCTGGCGGTCGATGACGGCGTGCATGGCGCGGTGGGCATGCAGCAGCATGCCGTTGTCGCGGCACCATTTGCTGAGCGAAGCGAAAGCGGTGAAACCGACGGTGAGGTAGTCCACCATGATGATCCGGCTGCCCAACTCCTTGGCGTACTCGGCACGCCGGTACATCTCTTCCATGTTGCCGGCCGTGACGTTGAGGTAGTGGCCCTTGCGTTCGCCGGTCTCGGCCTCGGCCTTCTGCACGGCTTCCATGACGAAGAGGAAGCGATCGGTCCAGCGCATGAAGGGCTGCGAGGTGATGTTCTCGTCGTCTTTGGTGAAGTCCAGGCCGCCCTTGAGCGCTTCGTACACCACACGACCGTAGTTTTTGCCGCTCAGGCCGAGCTTGGGCTTCATGGTAGCACCCAGCAACGGGCGGCCGTACTTGTTGAGGCGGTCGCGCTCACTGGTGATGCCGTGGGGCGGGCCCTGAAAGGTCTTCAGCAAGACCGGCGGGATGCGGATGTCTTCGAGACGCAGCGCGCGGATAGCCTTGAAGCCGAAGACGTTGCCCACGATCGACGACATGAGGTTGGGCATCGAGTTTTCCTCGAACAGGTCGAGCGGATAGGCGATATAGGCGATGAACTGGTCGTCGCGGCCCGGGATGGGTTCGATCTCGTAGGTGCGGCCGGCGTAGCGGGCACCGTCCACAAGGTGGTCGGACCACACGTTGGTCCAGGTGCCCGACGAGGATTCGGCTGCGACGGCGGCAGCAGCTTCTTCGAAAGGCACACCCGGTTGAGGCGTAATGCGGAAGGCGGCCAGCACTTCCGTGTCTTTGGGCTGGTAGCCGGGGCTGTAGTAGTGACGGCCCGGGGCGCTGTAGTCCTTTACGCCTGCTTCGAAGTGGCCGGTGTTTTTTCCGTTGTTTGCTGCCATGGTTCAGACAGTTTGAATGGTTTGGTGAAATACAATGAGTTGTTCGAGTGTGAGCGCTTCGAGCGTGGGCACTACCGCCAGCGCGCCGCGGAAGTCCTGTGTACGCGTGTAGTCGTTGTAGCAAACGATGGTCTCGATCCGGGCGGCGCGGGCGGCTTGCAGGCCGTTCTCGGCATCTTCGACCATCAGTACTTCGTCCGCGTTCAGTCCGGTGCGTTCCAGCAGCAGGCGGTGCAGCAGCCCGTCGCTGCGCGTCTTCGGGCCGCTCTCCTTGCCAAGCACGTGCTCGAAGTGGGGCCAGAGGTCCGGCAGACGGCCGCGCAGCAAGGCCTTGATCTGGGCTTCGTGCGAGGTCGAGATGATGGCCAGCCGGATACCAGCCTCGATCATCTGTGTCATCAGGGCGCGTACGCCCGGGCGCAACTGCACCTCTTTCAGGTATTTGTCGATGTACAGTTCTTTCTTCAGGGGCGTAAACCGACCCACGTAGTCTTCGATTTCCGCCTCGGCGTACCCCTTGCGGGCCAGCTCGTGACGCAGCCGGTTGGCATTGCCCGGAATGCGCGGGAGCAGATCCCTGAACTCGGTCCACGACCACTCCAGATCCAGGCCGAGCTGCCGCATGGCCTCGTTGCAGGCAGGCAAGTGCCCGTACCGCTCGGTGTCGGCAATGGTGCCGTCTACGTCCCAAATCGCCATTATCAAAGAAGCCATGCCTTTGCTGCGTTTGCCCTTGCCATGCCAAACGGCGTGCCTTGGCCAACGGGAAAAGACGATTTTGTTGATTATAAATGCGCATGTTTTTGATAATCAAAAGAAAATGAAATATTCACTTTGCGCTGTCCGTCCAGACAGCAGGGAAAGGTGAGTCAACAATGGCACATCTTGGGGTTTAGCGCCAGAAAGCAGACAGATGACGATTCTTAATTGGACTGAAAATCAACCAATAAAGATGTGCTTAGATGTCTCACTTCCTTCTGTCACGGAAGGTGCAGCTCGTGAGGTGTGCCATTTTTGTCTCGATCGTATCGGCCAGTGAGACATGTTTTGCGAAAGCAGCATCACACGCGTGGATGCAGTTGGCTATCTTGCCCTTTTCCTCGTTCACTTCAACCCACACTCATGGCTCGCTTCGCTTTATGGATCTCGTCATTGCTCTGGCTGACCGCCTGCCAGTCGCCCTCGGCCCCCGTGGGGCAGGAACCCGCGCGCACCCGTGGCACCATCGAGCGGCTTTCGCCAAAAATGGCCCGCTACCTGACCGACACGGCCGCCATCGAGGTGCTGGCCTCCGGCTTCGACTGGTCGGAAGGGCCGCTGTGGCTGCCGCGCCAGCAGATGCTCGTCTTTTCCGATGTGCCGGCCAATACCGTGTACCGCTGGGCCGAGGGCATGACGGCCGCCGAGGTGTGGCTGCACCCCTCGGGCTGGACCGGCCCCGATTCGATCGCGCGCGAGGGGTCCAATGGCCTGCTGTTCGACCGTGAGGGGCGGCTGGTGCTCTGCCAGCACGGCGACCGCCGCCTGGCCCGCATGGACGCACCGCTCGATGCGCCGGCCCCCCGCTTCGTCACCCTGGCCGACCGCTACGAGGGCAAGCGCTTCAACAGCCCCAACGACGCGGCGCTGCACCCCGATGGCAGCATCTACTTCACCGATCCGCCCTATGGGCTGCCCGGCCAGGACGACGACCCCGAGAAAGAGCTGCCCTTCTCGGGCGTGTACCGCCTGGCGCCCGACGGCCAGGTGACGCTGCTGCTCGACAGCCTGAGCCGTCCCAATGGCATCGCCTTCGCTCCCGACGCACGCACCTGCTACATCGCCAATTCCGATCCCGATCATGCCATCTGGCTGGCGTGTGACGTGGCCGACGACGGCACCTTCGAGGCATGCCGCGTCTTCTTCGACGCCACCGCACACGTGCGTGCCGGCGAGCCGGGCCTGCCCGACGGACTCAAGGTGCACCCCGACGGCACGGTCTGGGCCACGGGCCCCGATGGCGTGTGGGTCTTCAGCCCGGAAGGAGAGGTGCTGGGCCGCATCCGGACGGGCCTGCCCACGGCCAATTGCGCCTTCGACGAGGCACACCGCACGCTCTACATGACCGCCGACAGCCTGTTGCTGCGCATCCAATTGAAAAAGTGAGATGGATAATCGTGAAGGATACGATCTGTGGGCGCGCCGCTACGACGAGATGCCCAATCCGACACGCGACGCAGAAGCGGCCATGTTGCGACAGATGCTGGCCGCGCGATCATTCGGCGCGGTGCTCGAATTAGGCTGCGGCACGGCCAAGAATACCGGCTGGCTGGCCGAGCGGGCGAGCCGTGTGGTGGCCACCGACTTCTCGGAAGGCATGCTGGCGCGGGCACGGCAGAAGGTGACAGCGCCACACGTGTCGTTTGTGCAGATGGACCTGCGGCTGCCCTGGCCCTTCCCCGACAATGGGTTCGAGCTGGTGACGTGCAGTCTGGTCCTCGAGCATGTCGCAGATCTGACGCACGTCTTTGCCGAGGCTGCCCGTGTGCTGCGGCAGGGTGGACTGTTGTACGTGGGCGAGTTTCATCCCTTCCGGCAGTACCTCGGCAAAAAGGCGCGTTTCGAGACGGAGCAAGGCATCACCGAGCTGGAATGCCACGTCCATCACGTGTCCGAATATCTGGAGTGTGCCCGTAAGGCTGGACTGCACCTCGTGGCGCTGCGCGAGGCTTTCGACGAGCGCCCCGACAAACCACCCCGGGTGCTGGCCATGGTGTGGTGCAAAGAGTGAAGGAGGCAAGAGTCTACTGCAAAAAGTCGATGGACGATGGACGATTGATATCCATGTTTTATTTATAACAATGCTTGAAATCAATGCTAAAGAATAAATTTTAAACTCAAACCCTCAACCCTCACCCACTTTCAGGGGACTCAGGCAAAAAAAAATCGCGGCACTCAGGCCGCGACCGTTTCCCGGATGTCCCTGGGCAGA
>CAYNYN010000092.1:0-3671 GCA_964401445.1 uncultured Saprospiraceae bacterium
TCAGTTAGCCAGCTCGGACAGGAACTTGATGCGGATGAGCTGGATCTCTTCGGCGGTGATGTCGTCGTCTTTCAGCTCGGCCCAGGCCTCGTCGAGCGAGTCGCTCTCCGCCTCGCGGAAGTACTCGTAGATGTCCTCGGCCGTGTACTCGTCCATCACCTCCTCGATGTAGTAGTCGATGTTGAGCTTGGTGCCCGAGTTGACAATGGCGTACATCTCCTCGAGCAGCTCGTCCATGGTCAGGTCGTTGTCGGCGGCGATGTCGGGCAGCGGGATCTTGCGGTCCACCGCCTGGATAATGTTGACCTTGACCTTGGACTTGTTGGCCACCTGCTTGACGACGAAGTCGGTGGGCCGCTCGATGTCGTTCTCTTCGACGTATTGGGCGATGGCCTTGAGGAAGGGGCGGCCATAGCGCATGGCCTTGCCGCGGCTCACGCCCGTGATGTTGGCCATGTCTTCGATGGTCACGGGGTAGAGCGTGGCCATCTCTTCGAGCGAGGGCTCCTGGAAGATGACGTAGGGCGGCACGCCGTGGCGGGCAGCCTCGCGCTTGCGCAAATCCTTGAGGATGTTGAGCAGTGCCTGGTCGAGCACGGCGGTGCGACCCACGGGCTCGTCGTCCTCGAGGCTCACCTCGTCGTAGTTGATGTTGAGCGGGATCTTGATGGGCCAGGGCTTGTCGATGTATTTGCGGCCGGCCTCGGTGAACTTGAGCAGACCATACGACTCGATGTCCTTGTAGAGCAGGTCGTTGAGCAGGGCATGGCGCAGCACCGAGCTCCAGAAGTTCTCGTCCTTGTCCTTGCCGGCACCGAAGAGCGGCCGCTCGGTGAAGCGGTAGTCCTTCATCTCCTTGGTCTCCTTGCCCATGAGGAAATCGACCACCGTTTTGATCTTGTAGTTCTCATCGAGCTCGCGCACGGCCTCGAGGGCCATTTGCATCTCTTTGGTGACCTCGATCTTTTCCTTCGGATGGCGGCAGTTGTCGCACATGCCGTTGCACTGCTCCTCGTCGAAGTGCTCGCCGAAGTAGTGGAGCAGGAACTTGCGGCGGCAGCCCGTCGTTTCGGCGTAAGCCATGATCTCCTGCATGAGCTGGGCGCTCATCTCGCGCTCGGCCACGGGCTTGTCGCGCAGGAATTTCTCGAGCTTGAGGATGTCCTTGTAGGCGTAGTAGGCGATACAGGTGGCGGGCAGGCCGTCGCGACCGGCGCGACCCGTCTCCTGATAGTAGTTCTCGATACTCTTGGGAATGTCGTAGTGGATGACGAAGCGCACGTCGGGCTTGTCGATGCCCATGCCGAAGGCGATGGTGGCCACGATGACGTCGATGTCTTCCATGAGGAAGGCGTCCTGCGTCTGGGCGCGCGTCTTGGGGTCGAGGCCGGCGTGGTAGGGCGCGGCCTTGATGCCGTTGACGTTGAGGGCACGCGCGATCTCTTCGGTCGATTTGCGCGCCTGCACGTAGATGATACCCGACTTGCCCTGGGTGGCCTGGATCTTCTTGATGGCCTGCACGATATTCTTGATCGTGGCCTCCTTCTTGCCCTTGGGCCGCACCTCGTAGTAGAGGTTGTCGCGGTTGAACGACGAGACGAAGGTGCGCACCGGATGCATCTCGAGGTTCTTGACGATGTCGGCCTGCACCTTGGGCGTGGCCGTAGCCGTCAGGGCAATGATGGGGATGTCCTTGCCGATGGCGTCGATCATGGTGCGGATGCGCCGGTATTCGGGCCGGAAGTCGTGGCCCCATTCCGAGATGCAGTGCGCCTCGTCGACGGCGACGAAGGAGATGTTGACGTTCTGGAAAAACTGGATGTTTTCGTCTTTGGTCAGCGTCTCGGGGGCGATGTAGAGCAGCTTGGTCTTGCCGCTCATGATGTCTTTTTTGACATTCTTCATCTGCGTGCGGCTGAGCGAGGAGTTGAGGAAGTGCGCTACCTCGTTCTCGGTGCTGTAGCCGCGCAGCGCGTCCACCTGGTTTTTCATCAGGGCAATCAGCGGGGAAATCACGATGGCCGTGCCTTCCATCATCAGGGCGGGCAGCTGGTAGCACAGCGACTTGCCACCACCGGTAGGCATGATCACGAACGTATGCTCACCTGCCAGCACGCTCTTGATGATCTCCTCCTGTGCTCCCTTGAATTCGTCAAACCCGAAATACTGCTGCAACGCCTCATGCAAATGTCCTCTCGTGGCAATCATGGGTTTGGAAGTTTTTTGATCTTTTCATTCGTATTACCTGTACCTGCATCGGCCGCCCGGTTGCGGCCTCTGCATTTCGTTTCCTGTCCAAATCGACACATCGGTTTTTGGCGGAAGCCGGCTTTCGCCAAACATGGGAAGGGACTCAGGCGCAGAAAGGAAATTTTTTAACTCGTATCTGCTTTCCTCGCTGCGGTTTGGCTCTCAATTTAGGCTTTTTCGCCAAAAAAACCGCCATCTTTGCGCCGTTTTAACGGGCATCGGGGCTACGATCGGTGTATCCACATCATTTTCGTCGAAAATGGCCGCACCGCATCCTTTTTTCGGCCCCAAACCACTGCAATGGCCCCGAAACCCGAATAACGACCGGCGGGACCCGTTGTTCGTCGCAGCGTGTCTGCTTAGTGTAAAAAAGGCCCTTTTTCCAAAAAGCCGCCAAAGATAACAAAAAGTGCAGCAAATCAGCGAATTGATCGCAAAAACGGCGCTGAACACCATCGACATCGAGGCGCGCACGGTGGAAAGCCTGCGGGCATCGATCGATGAATCGTTCTGCGCCGTGGTCGAGCTGATCTACCGGTCGCCGGGGCGCGTGGTGATCACGGGCATCGGCAAGAGCGCCCTGATCGCGCAGAAGATCGTGGCCACGCTCAACTCCACGGGCACGCCGGCGCTCTTCATGCACGCCGCCGACGCCATCCACGGCGACCTGGGCATGATCCGCTCCGAAGACGTGATCATCTGCATTTCGAAAAGCGGCAACACGCCCGAGATCAAGGTGCTGGTGCCCCTGCTCAAGCACATGGGCCAGACGCTCATCGCCATGGTGGCCAACCGCGACTCGTGGCTGGCCCGCCAGGCCGACTACATCCTGCACACGCCCGTCGATCAGGAGGCCGACCCCAACAACCTGGCGCCCACGGCCAGCACCACGGCACAGGTGGTGCTCGGCGACGCCCTGGCCACGGCCCTGCTGGCCCTTCGTGGTTTTACGCCGCAAGACTTCGCACAGTTTCACCCGGGCGGCACCCTCGGCAAGCAGCTCTACCTGCGCGTCAGCGACCTGTACCCCCACAACGAGCGCCCCGCCGTGCGCCTCGACACCCCCCTGCGCGACGCCATCATCGAGATCAGCTCGCGCCGCCTGGGCTGCACGGCCGTACTCGACCGGGACGACCGCCTGCGCGGCATCATCACCGACGGCGACCTGCGCCGCATGCTGCAACGCCACGACCGCCTCAACGAGCTCACCGCCGCCGACGTGATGACGCCCGACCCCAAGACCATCGCCCCCGACGAGCTGGCCGTGCGCGCCCTCAACCTCATGCGCAGCCACAGCATCACCCAGCTGCTCGTGGCCGAAGACGGCCATTACCTCGGCGTCGTCCACCTGCACGACCTCATCCGCGAAGGACTCATCTGACACATCATGGTTGAGGGTTGAGCGTGTAGCGTTGAGGGTT
>CAYNYN010000092.1:3771-5280 GCA_964401445.1 uncultured Saprospiraceae bacterium
CTCCGTCTCCAACCGTCGTCTGCTGGCAAAACGCGGCCGGCGGCCTGCCTGCTTTTTTGACAAAAACCTGAAAATGGATAAATTGCAAACATGCATCCCACTGAATATGCACCCAACCCGTAGGCACATGAACCGACGCATACTCACCCTCCTCACTGCGGCATTCCTGCCCTTCGCTCCCGCCTCGGTCCAGGCCCAAAACATCGACATCGTTCCTCCGGACGACCTGACGGCCTGCGGCCCCGCCGCCACCTGGCAGGTGACCGTGCACAACACGGGTACCACCACGCTCACGGGCGTCGAGCTGACGCTCCACTTCACCACGACTACGGGCGATGCCTGTGGCGTCGCCTATGTGGCCGGCAGCCTCAGCGGCGCCACCGAGGCCGACATCGGCAATGCGGCCATGCCGGTGTTCGCCTTGCCCGACCTGCCGGCGGGCCAGTCGCTGCCGCTCACCTTCGAGACGGCAGCCGGCTGCGCGCTGTACGACTGCCTCAACGCCGGCGCCCTGCTCGTGGCCGAGGCCACCCTCACCTTCGATGGCGGCACCACCACGGCCACCACGCCACCGTTCAATGCCTTCACGCCGCTGCTGGTCATCACCCAGGTGTCGCCCACCATCGTCGTCGGCCAGTCCGGCGACACGCTCATGCGCACCATCACCATCCGCAACACGCGCGAAGGCTCGCTGACGGAATTCGTCTTTCGGGACGAGCATCCTCCCCTCTTCTTCTCCGATCCCCCCTCCTGGGTGGGCAGCGACCAGGGCCAGGTGCTCGTGCAGAGCATCGACGTGCTGGAGCTGCGCCTCGATGCCGACGACTTTGCGCTGATCGGCAATGGCGACGGCCTGTTCGACAAGGACGAGGTCATCGTCATCACCGAAAAAATCGCCCTCACCGACTGCGCCATTCAGACAGGTGCCGATGTGGTGTCGCGGATCTCCGTGCGCTGGGGCTGCGACGACCTTTTCTGCCAGGAGAACGAAGTCACTGCCCTGGCCCGCTTTTTCCCGGCCATCGAGCCGCCTCCGGTCACCGTCGAATGGGAAGCCGACAGCCTCATCTGCCTGTGCGACCCGGCCATGGCGCGCGTGCGCCTGACCAACACCAGCGGGCAGGAGCTGACCAGCTTGACGCTGAAGATCCGAGCCGACTTCGATGCCGAGCGTTACTACGGCATGGACACCTCCTCGGTCACCGCCCTTATCGACGGGGTGCCCGTCTCATGGGACGCCATCTGGTCGCTTTCGCTTACCACGCTGGATTCTTGTGCCGGCAACCCCACTCACCTCACTGCCGGCGGCGTTTTCACCTTCCCCGGCCTGAGCTGGCCTGCGGGCAGCGTGCTCGAGCTGTCGTGGCTGACGGGCGCCTGTCCCGACGCGTGCGACCGGCCACCGGCAGAGTGGGCCGTGACCTGGAGCTATGAGGCAGCCTGCGTCGATGATCCGCTCGGCGGGTCCGAGCGATTCACGCAACCCTCCATCATCGATCCCTTTGCCAC
>CAYNYN010000092.1:5380-9938 GCA_964401445.1 uncultured Saprospiraceae bacterium
TTCACCACGCAGCGCACCACGCTGGGCTTGCGCGACGACGACAACGACCGCATGGCCGACAGTGGCGCTCCTGCCAACCCCAACCTGGCCGAGCTGAGCCATGCCCTGCCCGGCGACACCTTGCGCAGCACCATGGATGGCATCGTGATCGTGGACACGCCGGGTTACCTGCCCGACGCCATCGCGCTGGGGATCGAACTCCGATATGCCGATGCGAGCGTGCCGTCGGCGCTGCAACCTTTCCACAATACCCTGACCATTTTCGATGCGAGCACCGGCGAAGTATATGTGCTCGAAGACCTGCCGCTACAGGGCAGCTTTACCGATGAGGGGTGGCAATATGGCGGGGAATTCTCGGCCGCCCAGCTGGCCCTGATGGGCTATGACCTCCCACCCGACTTCACCTTCGATGCCGACGACGAAGTCACCTGCACGATCGACTGGGCAATTGGCCCGGTCGGATTGCCGGGAGAGGTGGTTTCCGTCACCTTTGTTCCCACCTTCAGGGTGTTCGAAAGCTCGGGCTGGGAAGGCTACGACTGCGGCTGCCACAAGGCACCGATACAGATCGCCGTGCCCAAGGCTACGCTCCTGCCCGGCGTCTTCCCCTTGCCGCCCTGCGACACTTCCGATTACGCCGGCGGCACGCTGGTGCGCATCGAGCTGCCACAACCCAACTTTTTCCCCTACGAGGTGCGCCCCCTGGCCGCCTTCGAAACGCTGGAAATCACCCTGCCCGACGGGGTGCAGCTCACGGAAGCCAAGGTGACGCTCTACCAATTGCAGGGTGGGCCGGTGCTGGCGGCGCATCTGCCCCTGCCCGTAGTGCCCGGCGCCGGCGCGCAGTCCATCGCCATGGGCGACCTGCTGCCTGCGGTGCTCCCCGACGAGGGCTGGATGGCGCTCATCCAGTACCGCTTCCTGAGCGACTGTATGCTGGAAGCGCCCCAGACGCTTTCGCAAACGGCCACCATCCGCTGGCAGCCTCCGCTTCCTCAGGCCGGCCCCGAAACCCTGCACAACGCCAGTGCGGCCCTGCGGCCCCTGCGGCCAGGCCTGGTGCTGGTGAGCGATCCGTTGAGCGCGCCCCACACCGCCCGGGCGGGCCTGCTCTTCACGCTCATCAACAAGCCCAACGTGGTGGGCTCGGTCGTCAGTGGCACGGCGCCCAACGTGTTCTTCTACACCGAGGACGACGTCTTCTCCGGCTGTCAGCTGTGGCGCATGCCCGACAGCATACCGATACCCGTCGTGAACGGCATTTTCCAGATTGGCGACATCGCCCCGGGCGATTCGGTGCAGGTGCTGCTGCAGTGCGGCTATGAGGTGTGCGAAACCACCACGACGCTGCTGTCCTATGGCTGGAACTGCAGCCCGTACGAAAGCCTGGTGCAGACGCCCTGCGCGCTCGAGCAATCGCCCCTCATCCTCGACCCCTTCCTCGGCGAGGTCGAAATGACCGTGCCGCAGCCGCCGCCCAGCCTGCCGCTGTGCGCCGACGGCGGCCCCTTCGAGCTGACCTTCTACAACGCCGAAAAGGGACGCCTCTACGATCCCGTGCTCAGGCTCTATTTGCCGCAAGGCCTCACCTACACGCCCGGCTCGGCCCAGGTGCGATGGCCCTGCACCGACAGCACCAGCTGGCTGCCGCTGCCCGATCCCGAGCAGGCAGGGCCCGGCATCCTGGAGTGGGGCCCCGACAAGTGGCCGGCCACGCTCATCAGCGAGGGGCTCGGCGGCATCCTCGAAGAGCCGTACAACCGCGTGTGCATCCGCTTCGACGGCGCGGTGAGCTGCGACCTGGCCACGCCCGACTACTTCATCGCCAACGTGACGGCCACGCAGGGCTGCGGCGCCCCTGCCAACCTCGTGGCGCGCGTCTCTGACACCATCCGCATCGAAGGGGCCGGCACCCCCTCGTGGCTCGCCACCCTCAATGCCGACTACTCGGTGCAGCCCGACGCCTGTGGCGACGTGCTCGACCTGACGGTGAGCATCACGCCCGACAGCGACGTGCCCGCCGGCGAGACGCTCACCCTGACGCTGCCCGCCGGCCTCACATACGTGCCCGGCTCCTGCACCCCCATCTCGGTGATCACCAACTGCACGCCTGCGGTGCAGGGCAACGTGCTGACGTGGACGCTGCCGGCCATCGGCCAGGGCGAGGTGGCCGCCATGAGCTTCCAGCTCGCCGGCCTGGCCCAGCTCGACTGCAACCAGCACTTCCTGCGGTGGCGCCTGCTCTCCGATGGCGGCGCCCTGTTCTGCCCCGCCACGGGCGACAGCTGCCAGATACAGCTCACCGCCGGCAGCCTGATTCAGCCGCTCCAGCTCGACCGCCCGGCCTACCGCATCACCAAGCTCGAAGGCACGATCATCCCCGCCGGGCCCAACGACCACCTGGCGTGGACGGCCACCGTGGTCAACGACGGGGGCACCATCGCGGGCACCTTCACCGGCAGCCTCTACCTCGACAACGGCAATGGCCAGCTCGACCCCGGCGATCAGTTGCTGGACCAGGTCACTGCCAACACGCCCGCCTCCGGCAGCTCGGTCACCCTTTCGGGAAATGCCGTGCTGCCGGCCAACCAGTGGTGCAGCGTACTGCTGGTCGTGCCCGACGAGGGTGAATGCGCCTGCGCCGGCGACGTGGCGACCTTCACGCTGCCCGTAGAAGTCGTCGTGCCCGACACGGTCTTCGTCTGTCCGGGCCAGCCGACGCCCATCGGGCTGCCCGACCCGGGCGCGCTGGGCTGGCAGTGGGAGCCCGGCACCGGCATCGCCTGCCCCACCTGCCCCAATACCACCATCGTGCTGCCCAACGACCTGCCTGTGCCGCAGACCTACACCTACACGCTCCACGGCCAGCTCGGCGCCGACTGCTGGGCCAACTACCGGTTCACGGTAGTGGTCAAGGCACCAGGCGGCATCGTGTCGCCGGTGAGTGGCCTGTGCGAGGGGCAGCCGCTCGTGCTCATCGCCTCGGACGGCCTGGCTTACGAGTGGAGCGGGCCGGGCCTCTACGACACCACTCAGTTCGTGGTGGTGCCTGTGCCGCAGAGCGGCACCTACTACCTGACCGTCACCGACGCCAACGGCTGCGTGTTCACCGACTCGGCTACCGTGCAGGTGCGCCCGCGCCCGGCAGCCGACGCCGGCGGCGACTACGTCTTCTGTCCCGAAGACGAGGCCGTGCTGCAGGCCGTGCCCGCCCCCGGCCTCGCCTACCAGTGGACGCCGGGCCTGCCCTGGCTCGACGATCCGGCCAGCCCCGAGCCGCACATCCTGATCCGCGAAGACCAGACCTACGTGCTGGAGGTGACCAACGAATACGGCTGCATCGACACCGACACCGCCCAGGTGACGTTTGGCGAAAGCCCCGACCTGATGCCGCCGGCCGACGTGGTGCAGTGCGACAGCGGCCTGGTGACGCTGACGGCCAGCGGCGCAGCATGGTACGCGTGGAGCCCGCCCGGCGACTGCCTCGACGCGCCCTGCAGCGAAGTGCAGTATTTCCTTACGGAAAACACGACCCTGGTGCTCATCGGCTACAGCGAGGAAGGCTGTACGGCAGGTGCGCTTGTCCAGCTGAGCATCGCCGAAGACACCATCTTCACCATCAGCGACACGCTGTGGCTGTGCGAAGGCGAAGAGGTGACCCTCTTCCCCGGCGAGCCGCCCGTGAGCACGCCCGGCACCTGGTGCCACACCTTCACTGCGGTGGGCGGCTGCGACAGCGTGGCCTGCGTGCCGGTAGCCCTGCTGCCCCCGCCCGACACGGGCTGGGTGGTCACGCCGCCGCCATGCGAGGGCAGCACCGTCGACTTCTTCGGCATGACGCTCGACGAAGCCGGCACCTGGTGCGCCACCCTCACCTCGGCCGCAGGCTGCGACAGCCTGGTGTGCACCGAGCTGAGCTTCCTGCCGCGACCGTCGGTGCAGGTCACCCCCGAAGAGACGCTGATCGAGCCGGGCGAGTCGGTGACGCTCGAAGTGGTCACCTCGGCCGACAGCATCCTCTGGATGCCCGCCGACGGACTGAGCTGCACCGCCTGCCCCGAGCCCGTAGCCACGCCCGACAGCTCGGTCACCTACACCGTCACCGTGGTGGACGACAACGGCTGCACCAACAGCGCCCAGGCGCTCATCGTGGTGGATCTCATCTGTCTGGCCGACAGCATCCAGGTGCCCAACTTCTTCACGCCCAACGGCGACGGCGTGAACGACACCTTCGGGCCCGTGCTGAGCAAGAAGCAGGCAGGCGCCGTCTATTCGCTGGAGATATGGGACCGCTGGGGACAACGCATCTTCATGCAAAGCGGCAGCAACGTCTACTGGGACGGCACCTGGCTGGGCAACCAACTGCCCTCCGACGTCTATTTCTACATGCTCGAAGTGCAGTGCCCCGACGGAGCAGCCAGCTACAAGGGAGAAGTGACGTTGATGCGGTAGCTGTGCGTCCCGTGCAAAAAGTGGTTGCGCGTTGAGGGTGTAGCGTTGAGGGCGGCAGACGTTTGCGAACCTTTCAGAGGTTGGTAAACGTCTGCCGCCCTCGCCC
>CAYNYN010000092.1:10038-11340 GCA_964401445.1 uncultured Saprospiraceae bacterium
AGCCGCCGGCGCGCCCCATTCACTTCATCGGCACGGGCTCGACCGTGTAGCCGGCCTGCCGCAGCAGATTGACTACGCCTTTGGGCCCGCCGAGGTGGCCGGCACCTACGGCGAAGAAGGCAGGCCCTTCGCGCATGATGCGTTCCATGACGGGAATCCAGTTTTCATTGCGGCGCACGAGCAGCAGCTCTTCGTAGGGCGCCAGCCCTTGCTCGTCGGTCGAGATGGACTGTTGCAGCGCCTCGATGTCGCCCTGCTTGTAGAGCTCGTAGAGCCGTTCGAGCTCGCTGGTCTGTGCCGTGTCGGCCTGGGCCTGGCGGATGGTTTCCACGAGCATTTTTGCCTGCTCATCGTAGGGGATGCTGTCGAACAGGCTCATCTGGAATTCGGCCGTCTCGAGCCCGTCGATGTCCTTGCCCGCCTTTTGCGCCATGTCCATGAGCACCATCTCGTACGAGACCATGCCCTGCTGTGCTTCGAACGGGCTGCCGCCATCCTTGTCGGTGGAGGCGAATACGGTGAGGAACATGGGTTTGAAGCGCTCGAAAAGGAAGAGTGGCAGTCCCATCTTTTCGAAGTGCGCCTTGACGAGGGCATAGTCCTCCTCGTCGAGCAGGTCGCGCAGGGTCTGGCCGTCATCCATCATGGCTTTCGACATGAGGGCGAGCTGCGAACCGAAGTCCATCATTTCCTCCATGTCGATCTCGAACACCACGCGCTCGGCCTGGGCAAAGGCCTGTTTGGTGTTTTCCGTAAGGAAAAAGTCGTCGTCGGGGATGATGTGGATGGTGCCGAAGAGCCACGAGGGCCGTTCCAGTCCGTTGCCGCTGATGCGGTAGAGCAGCGAAAAACCGGTGGTGTCGGTACCGACGCCTGCCTCGGCCGGTTGGGGTTGAGGCTGTGCGGTCGCCCAGCAGGCAGTGAACAGGGCGATCCAGAGCGCGATGTGCTTTGCACGAATTTTCATATTGGTCATGTATACTCGTTAGGAAGTGGTTTGGGAATTTTTTAACCGCAGCTTGCAGCCGCAGCATAACACAGTCGAAACGCAGCTTTTTTAATGCTCGTTGAATAGTGTAACAGGTTGTAAATCAACTTGACCATCAAAACAAAAGTCGAATTCTCGATTCCTGAGTCTACTGCAAAAAAGTCGATGGACGATGGACGACAGACGATAGACACGCAAGTTTTATTCGTAAAACAATGCTAATCAACTTTAAACTCAAACCCTCAACCCTCAACGCTACACCCTCAACCATTTTTTCCAGCGGACATTCCTCGATTCTTCGATTCCTCTTTGCA
>CAYNYN010000093.1:0-11220 GCA_964401445.1 uncultured Saprospiraceae bacterium
AAAAACATATTGAAAACCAACTTTAAACACTAAACTTTAAACTTTAAACTAAAACCCTCAACGCTCAACCATTACCATGCTCTGCAGGCATGGTGCGATGGCGCCGTTTTTTTCTTCATCTTGCTTCCGCAAAAAACGAGACCTATGATGCGCTTCCTTGTTGCGATGCTGTGTGCCTTCCAGGCGCTTTCGGCTTCGGCCCAACTGACGATCGTGTTGAGTGCGGTGCCGGCCAACACGCCCCCCGACGCCACCATCTACGTTGCCGGCAACTTCAACGGCTGGGATCCCGGCCACCCCGACTACGCCCTGACACACACGGGCAGCATCTATCACCTCACCTTTTCGCCACCGACGGGCACGCTGGAGTTCAAGTTCACGCGGGGCAGCTGGGCCACGGTGGAGGGTACGGCCGATGGCGGCTTCCGGCCCAACCGCACGTACGTGTATGGCGGCGGCGTGGATACGCTGGTCACCACCATCGCCGGCTGGGAAGACATTGGCGGCAGCACCTCGACGGCGGCCGACAACGTGATGGTGCTCACCGACAGCTTCTACATCCCGCAGCTCGATCGCTACCGCCGCGTCTGGCTCTACCTGCCGCCCGACTACGACAGCAGCGACAAGCATTATCCCGTGCTCTACATGCAGGACGGCCAGAACGTATTCGACCAGGCAACCTCCTTTGCCGGCGAGTGGCAGGTGGACGAAACGCTCAACCAGCTCTTCGCCCAGGGCGACCCGGGCTGCATCGTCGTGGCCGTGGACAACGGCGGCGCGCTGCGCCTGTCGGAGTACAGCCCCTGGTTCAACGAGCAGTACCAGGCCGGCGGCGAGGGTGAGGCCATGGCCGACTTTTTCGCGCTCACGCTCAAGCCCTGGATCGACGCCCACTACCGCACGCTGCCCGACCGCGACCATACCGGCATCATGGGCAGCTCGCTCGGCGGCCTCATCAGCCTGTACGCATTCCTGAAGCATCAGGACGTGTTCGGGAGGGTGGGATCGTTCTCGCCCGCATACTGGTTCAATCCCGAAATCTACGACTATGCCCTGCAGCAGGGCCGGCAGGCCCCGGCACGCATCTATACCATCGCCGGCGGCGAGGAAGATCCGGCCATCACGCAAGGGGCCGGCACCATGCATCAGCGGCTGCAGCAGGCCGGCTTTGCCGAAGGCGACGAGCTGTACTACGACATCGTGCCGGGCGGACACCACAACGAAGCCTTCTGGGCGCAGGAATTCGGCGATGCCTATTTGTGGCTTTTTGCCCAAACGACCCCCACCACCGCCCCCGAGCCCACCGACTGGAAGGTGTGGCCCAATCCGGCCGATTCGGTGCTCTGGGTGCAGCACGGCACCCGGGAGGGCATCCTCGAAGCGCGTTTCTTCGACCTTTCGGGTAAGGAATTGTACAGAACCCGTCTTTCGTCCAACCGCATCGACCTGACACGTTTGCCGCAAGGCATATTTTTGCTGCAGCTGGCCGATGCGCAGGGCACCATCCAATGGTCCGGCCAGATCGAGATTGCCCGCTGAACGCCTGCCATCCCACACACGCCACAGAACATTCCCGCTGCTGACAACATCTTGCCATCACCTGGCTGCAGTCAGGAATCCCGTTCCGATGGATTCCTGGTTGCAACCCATTTTTTCAACAAAACCTGATTCCAGATGAAAACCAGAATGTGGATGACGAGCATGCTGCTCCTTTGCGTCACGGCCACGTGGGCGCAGTTTGGCCTCAAGGGCGGACTCAACCTCTCGTCGGTAGCCTCGAGCGCCGAGGAGGTGGACGAGCAAATGCTGAGCATGGGCTGGCAGGCCGGCATCATGGCGCGCGCCGAGATCAACGCGATCCTGAGCATCCAGCCCGAGCTGTACTTCGTGCAGAAAGGGTCGGAGTACCAGTACCTCGGTGCCGACGTGACGCAGAAGCTCCAGTACGTGGAGCTGCCCGTGCTGGTCGTGCTCGAGCCCTTTGGCGCCCTGCTCAACGTACACGTGGGGCCGCAGGTGTCGTGGCTGACGAACGTGGAGACCACCTACGTGAACGGGCCCTTCGGCTCGAGTGGCACCATCAACACCGACAAGGAAGACTACAATGAACTCGACTACGGCCTGTCGGTCGGCGCCGGCCTGACGCTGGGCAAAATGGCCTTCGACCTGCGCTTCGTGCAGGGATTCCAGAACGTGGAAAAAGACGCGGTCATCGGGCCGGTGACCGTATCGAGCGAGACGCGCAACTACTCCGTGCAGGCTTCGCTGGGCGTGTTCTTCTGATGCCGGTGCAGGCCACCGCAAATGACGATCCCCGGACCCATCCAGGTCCGGGGATTGTTTTTTGGTCTGAGACCGCGCCGCGCTCAGGAAAGTATTTGCCGAAAGGCGTGGCTGGCATCGTCAGGCCTCGCCCTCGCGCTGCGCTCCTTCACTCCCCGCCAACTGGACCGGATTGCGCAGCCACAGGTCGCGCTGCGGGAAGGGGATCTCCACGCCGTGTGCGCGGAACAGCTCGAGGATACGGTAGCGCAGGTCGCTGCGGACAAATTCGACCGGCATCAGCTCGGTGGTCCAGAAGAAAAGCCTGAAATCGAGCGACGAGCTGCCGAAATCGCGAAACTGGACGCGGGGCTTGGGCTCGGACAGCACTTCGGGGTGCTCGGCGGCGGCTTGCAGCAGCAGCCGCGTCACCAGCTCGACGTCGGAGCCGTAGGCCACGCCTACATCGACGCTGAAGCGGGTGGGCTGCTCGTTGGTGCTCCAGTTGATCACCTGCTCGGTGACGAGCAGAGAGTTGGGTACGATGATCGAGATGTTGTCGCGCGTGACGATCTCGGAAGTGCGGATGCCGATGCGCGTGACGCGCCCCACAAGATCGCCTACCTGCACCACGTCGCCCACGTCGGTACTGCCCTCGGCCAGCAGGATGATGCCCGAGGCCAGGTCGTTGAAGGTCTGCTGGATGCCGATGCCCACGCCCACCAACAGGCCGGCACTGCCGTAGAGCAGCGGCGTCAGATCGGCGCCGGCGAGGTTGAGGGCCTCCACCACGGCGAAGAAATAGACGAAATACTTGAAGAAGGTCTCGATGGCGTAGCGCCTGCCCATGTCCACCTGCCTGCGCCTGAAAAAGCGGCGCATGAGGCGCAGGCCGAACCACACGACGAGGCGAGCCACGGCCAGCACCACCGCTACGGTGACGAGGGCGCCTACCGTGAGGTGGACCTCCCCCAGGCGAATGAGCTCGTAGTGGAATAACTCGGTCCAGGTCATGTGCGTTGGGGATTAATCGATAGTTCGTGCCGCGGCGAGGGCCACCTCATCACCTCAATCTTCATCGTCCAGCCCTTCGTCGTCTGCCACGTCCGCAGCCTCGTCGAGGGGCAGGATGTCATCGATGGGAATGTCGAGATCGTCCTCGTCGTCCTCGTCTTCGAGTATGGGCTCGACGGGCTTGGGCGGCGTCTTGGGCTTGCGGATGATCTTGGTGATCACCTTGGGCTGGGGCTTGGGCTTTTCGGCCTTGGGCTTTTCTTCGTCCTCGTCGTCGCTATCGGTGTCGGGCGTGTCGGGGGCCTCGGGTGCCTCGGGTGCCTCGTGGGCCTTGCGGCGCAGCTCCTCGAGCTTGCCCGATTTTTCGGCTTCCTTGGCGATGAGGCTCTTGGTGGCCGTAGGCACGGCGAGGAGTCGCTTTTTGTCGATCAGCTCGCCCGTCACGGTACAGATGCCGTAGGTCTTGTTGCGGATGCGCACCATAGCGTTTTCGAGCTCGCGCATGTACTGGCGCTGCCGGCCGAGCTGGGTGTAGAGCAGCTGCAGCTCGGTGAAGGCCGTACCGCTGTCCACGAAGTCGCCGGTCGATTCTCCTTCCATGCGCTCGTTGAGCTCGTTGATCTGCTCCTGCAGGTAATCGATTTCTTCCTGCACGCGTTGCATGCGCTCTTCGATCACCTTCTTGAATTCGGCCAGTTCCTCGTCTGAATATCGGCGTACTTCCTTCGCCATTTCTCGATGGTTTGTTTTGTGAGAAAAAATTCCACTTCAAGCCATGTCTGCCAAACAATACTGCAAAAACACAGCAAAACACCAAACAGAATCAGGTTCGCGATTCGAGGGCCTGCAAATATACTCATTGCCCTCAGTGGAGAAATTTCTTTTTTGCCTTTTGCCTGTCGTTCAGACAGCTACCTGATCCGTGCCGTGGGTGTGGCCCCCTATCAAGTACGATGCCGAAAAGCTCACGCTGACAGATCGTCATTTTCCGAAAGGGGATGGCCGCAATGATGACAATAGCGCGCGGTGCGGTAGTGCTCGGTGGTGCCGCAATGATGGCAACGCTGATACCTGAACTCTTTGAGGTTCATGACGCGGCTGCTGATCTCTGCCGTGACGATGCCCGTGGGTACGGCGATGATGCCATAGCCCAGGATCATGATGGCTGCCGCCAAAAACTGGCCCAGCGGCGTGATGGGCGTGATGTCGCCATAGCCCACCGTGGTGAGCGTGACGATGGCCCAGTAAATGCCCTTGGGTATGCTGCTGAACGTCGGATTGGTGCCCCCCTCCACCATGTAGAGCATGGCGCCGAGCACCACGGCGGCCAGCAGGACGAAGTTGAGAAACACGAAAATCTTGGTGCGGCTCGCGCGCAGGGCGTTCATCACTACGCCCCCCTCATTGACGAAATGCCCCAGCTTGAACACCCGGAACACGCGCATCAACCGCAGGATGCGGATGATGAGCAGGTGCTGGGGCCCCGAGTAGAACAGGCTCAGGTAGGTGGGCAGGATGGACAGCAGGTCCACCAGCCCGAAAAAAGACGTGGCGTAGCGCACCGGGTAGCGCGCCACGTACAGCCGCAAGAGATACTCTACGGTGAAGATGAGGGTGAACACCCATTCGAGGATGAAGAAAAACCACCAGAAGCGGTCGTGAAAGTCGGCTACCGTTTCCAGGATCACCACGATCACGCTGGCCACGATGAGCCCGAACAGGATGCTGTCGAACAGCAGGCCTTCCTCCGTGTCCGTGCGGAAAATGATGACGCGCAGGCGCTCCCGCTGCTCGGGGCGGATGTGGCGATCGAGCAGGCGGTGCAGCAGGAAGACCACCCCCTCCAGCAGGCGGGTGGGCAACTGCCACGCCCATCGAAACCAGGTTATGGGGTTGAGTCTGCGCATGGAAGCCTCACTTTATCCGCTTCTCCTGACCGGCATTGACGAACAGGATGTTGCCAATTTCTTCAAAACCTTCGAAAACCTCGGTGCCCAGCCGCTTGACGGCCTCGTCGCGGAAGCCGAGGATGACCAGGTCGGCATCGGCCGAGTGCTCGCTGATGATCTGGCGGATGTCCTTGTCTTCCTCGCGAGCCAGGAACCGGATGTTGTGCGGCGAGATGGGCAGCTGCCCTTCCTTGATGAGGGCCAGCAGGCGTTCCTTCTCCTCCCTGATGGTGGCCTGCGGGAACAGCGCAAAGATCTTGATCTCGGCATCGGCCCACTCGCGATGGCCCAGGATGATGTAGGCCAGCAGGATCATGAGCGTGGCGTTGTCGTAGTCGGCCGGCGTGATCCAGATGTGCAGCTCGCGCTTGAGGCCAAAGCCGCGCTCGGTGGACGCCAGGATGGCCAGGTCGAAATCGACGGCCTTGACCAGCTTGATGTTGTCCACGATGTCCTCGAGTTTCTCGGGGTTCGACCTGGAAAACTCGAACAGGATGAGGTTGTTTTCCGTGCCTGCCACGCCGGGCAGCTGGATGGCCTGGGCGATGGAGGAGGTGTAGGACGGGCTGATCATGGTGTCCACGTACACGTTCGACCTGCTGGCCTCGGCGATGCGGATGAGCCGTTCCTTGACTTTCGATGCTTCCTGATGGTTGCTGCGGCTCAGGTAGCCTTTGATGAGGTGGATATAGGTGCCGAAACCGTATTTCTGCGAGATCCAGCGCAGCAGGTCGAAGGCGGCCAGCCGCCGGAACGAGTCTTCGGAAATGGCGATGGCCGAAGGACGCCACGAGGCCGTGCGCTCCTTTTTGGCCTTCTGCAGATAGACCTGCAGCTGGCGGCTCAACTGGAAAATGACGCCCTGGAAGATGACGGCCAGGGTGCGCTTGTCGGGGTTGGTGCGCACCAACAGCACGTACAAGCCGATCATCAGCACGATCGACAGGAAGGCATAGGGTGCGTTCATGAAGAACATCAGGCCAAAGCAGGCCAGCGCCCCGAACAGCGAGATGTACCAGCGCGAGCGGAAGCGCGGCCGATAGCTCGGGTCGGCGGCGAAGTGCTGCAGGAACGAGATGAGGCAGAGCGAACCGTAGGTCACCATGAAGAACATCGAGATGATCTGGGCCACGGCATCCAGGCCGCCCATCATCACGAACACGCCGGCGATGAGGACGGTGACCACCGAGGCGTTGAAGGGCTCGTCGTTGGGACCTTTGCCCTTGGCCACCCAGAAGTTGAATGCCCGCAGCGGCATGATGCGGTCGCGGGCGATGGCCTGCAGCGTGCGCGGCGCCACCATGATGGAGCCCAGCGCCGACGAGATGGTGGCGGCAGCCAGACCCAGCGGGATGAGCCACTTACCCTGCCAGGCGATCTCGGCCATGACGAGGCGCGAGGTGTCGGCCAGCGCTTCGGGCGGCGCCGAGACGGCCAGCTTCCAGGCGATGAGCACATAGATGACCATGCCGGTGAGCGTGGCGCCCAAAGTGCCCAGGGGGATGGACTTGCCCGGGTCGCGCAGGTCGCCCGACAGGCCCACGCCGGCCGTCATGCCCGTAAAGGCGGGGAAGATGATGGCGAAGACGGTGAAGAAATCGATCGGGTTGGCTACCGTGGCCATCGGGTCGAAGGGGTGCGTCTGCGCGTACTCGGTCTGGCCGACGAAGAAGGCGATCAGCGAGATGGCCAGCGTGGCCACCACCACGTACAGCGCCTTGACGCCCAGGTCGGCCCCCTTGGTCAGCATGATGAAGGTGAGCAACAGCAGGGCGGGAATGCCCACCGTCTGTTTTTGCAGCAGCAGCCACTCGAGCCACTGGGGTGGATGGAACGTCCCGATGATCCACTGGAACAGCGGCTGGAAGGCTTCGGTAAATGCGATGATGTAGAAGGCCACGCTGATGGCTTGCGACAGATAGAGCGCAATGCCGATGGTGGCGCCGATGACCAGACCGAACGAGCGCGAGATGATGAAGTATTCACCGCCACCTTCCACCTTCTGGTTGGTGGCAATCTCGGCGATGGCCATGGCCGTGGGGATGGTGACGGCATGGCCGATGAGGATGATGGCCAGCGTGCCCAGAAAGCCCACCATGCCCACGGCAAAGCCGAAGCGCAAAAACATCACCGCACCGAGGATGGTGCTGATGGCGGTGAAAAACACCGGCGCAGTGCCAAACTTCCGGATCTTGTCCATCTGGATCAGTCGGTTTTGTAGATGTGTGCGGCAAACATAACTCCCGCCCCTCTTACGCTGCGCAACCAGCAGGGGCGCACATTACCACGAAAGGCCATAGACACCTTTCAAGGGCAGGCGTCACACGTGGCGCGCGTTTTTTTTGCATGTAGTTCAAAACAGGGTAAGTGCCGGGGGTGTGGGATCGGTGGCCTGCGATTTTCGCGTGCGCGGCACTTCCCGCGTGGTGTCGGGCGGCAGCACGCGACGGATGACGCGCAGGGGCCAGACGTATTTTTTGCGGACGGGGTCGAAGATGCCGAAGTGATCGACGCGATCGATGCGCACGCAGTCGTGGCAGTGCAGTATCTGGCCTTCCGGCAAAAGGATGCCGGCATGCGTGAGCTGCCCCTTGTTGTTTTCGAAAAAGGCGATGTCGCCGGGGCGGTACTCGTCGAAGAAATCCACCGCTTCGCCTTCCATGACCTGGGTGGCCGGTTGGCGGGGCAAGGTGATGCCGATGGCACCAAAGGCCAGCTGCACCAGGGCGCCGCTGTCGAGGCCGAGCGGCGAGCGGCCACCCTGCAGGAAAGGGGCCGACAGGTAGCGCCGCGCGATCTTGATGAGCAGATCGGCGCGGGGCGGCAGATCCTGGGGGAAGACGGCCTGGCCGCTGTAGGTCCACCATTCGCCGGCCAGCTCGAAGCGCAGCCCGTCGAAAGCCGGCAAGCGCGACCCTATGGGCACGGGTATCTGGCGCAGGCCACTCATCACCGGCTGCAGCAGGTCCAGACAGATGGCGTAGTGCTGCCGGTAGCGGTCGAACTCGGAGGGCGTGATGGGTTGCAGCTGCTCGGCAGACACCCAGCCCGTCACCTCGTCCCAGGTGCAGCGCACCTTGCACCATTGGGCACCCTTGCGGTCGACCAGCTCCACCAGCTCGCCAAACAGCAACTGGCTGAGCAGCTCGCTGCGATGATGGGCGCCGGCGCGCACGGGCACGACGCCCAGCGGACAGATGGCATGATACGGGCTGCTCATGTGGCGTAGCTTGTAGTTGGGGTCGAAAAATACGCAACCTCGCGGAAAAGGGCTCGTCGGGGGCGCCTTTCGGCAGGACGAACGTCCATCGTCCATCGTCTGTCGTCCATTGTCCATCGTCTTTTTTCAACAAGCGCGCCACGCCCCAAAAGGCAAAAAGGCCGCCGGGGCAGCCTTTTTTGCGAAAGCGAAAAAGATCGTATGGCGAAAATCAGAAAGGACAATGTTTGCACTCGTCCACGCGCACCTGCTCGTTGGGCCTGGAGAGGAGGGCCTTGGCCGGATCGACGCAACTGCGGCAGCCGATGACGCGAAACTCGGTACGGCGGTTGAGCTGGTGGTCGCGCTCGTTGCACGGCACGTAGTCGGCGCAGTCGTTCACGGGGCGCGACTCGCCATAGCCGCGGGGCACGAGGCGGTCGCGGTCGATGCCGTGGGCCACCAGCCACTTGACCACTTCGTTGGCGCGCTTTTGCGACAGCTTGAGGTTGTAGCGCTTGGAGCCGCGGGCGTCGGTATGTGAGGCCACCTCGACGATGTAGTCGGGGTTTTCCTGCAGCATCTTGAGCAGCTTCTCCAGCTCGGGGATGGCGTCGTCGCGCAGGTGATAGTCGTCGAAATCGTAGTAGATGTGCAGCAGGTAGGGCACGGGCTGGGGCTGCCCTTCCTCGTAGGTCTCGTTGATGGGCGTGGGCCCCTGTGCGAAGGTCTCGTTGCCGGTGAGCAGCTCGCCCTTCGAGTATTCGCGCCCGTCGGGATAGACGCCTTCGGCCGGCAGCTGGGTGTCCTTGTCGATCCACAGGCCGGTGGTCAGGTCGCGATAGGTGTATTCGGTCTCGTTCTGTGGCGAGCGCTGCGTGAGGTCGTCGCCGGGCACCAGCACCGTGGGCTGCATGTGCAGCACCACCTTGAACGTCTCCGACTCGTCTCTGCCGCGGGTGCAGATGCCCTCTTCCACTGCGGCCAGGTACTTGTCCTTGACGGCTTTCACCTTGTAGCAGCAGTCTTTTTCGAGCTTGAAGTAGAAGCGGCCGTCGACGTCGGTGACGAGCGGCTCGGCCGCGGGCTGCCCGCAGTCGTTCTCGAGGGTGACCACTGCGCCCTCCATGGGCAGGCCCGTGGCATCGTCATAGACGGTACCCATCAGCTCGAAGTCGGTGGCGGGCATCATCGGTATTTCGAGCACGACCTTCTGGCCCAGGGCGATGTTGTGGGTGCAGCCCTGCACGTTGGCCGGCTCGTATCCTTCGGCTTTCGCCAAAAAGTTGCAGCACTCGTCGAGCTTCAGGTCCACCGAAAACTTGCCGGTATAGCCCGTGGTCAGCGTCACGTCCTTGCAGTCGAGATAGACCTCTGCCCCTTCGATGGCCTGCTGCGTCTTGGCGTCATAGACAAACACCTCGACGGGGGTGGCCACCTTGCGGAAGAAGTAGATGTCGTCGCGGCCGGCGCCGCCGGCACGGTCGGAAGCGAAGTAGCCGCAGGTGCCGTTTTCGGTGAAGGTGATCGAGAAGTCGTCGGCGTTGGTGTTGATGGGGTAGCCCAGGTTGACGGGTTCCGACCAGGTGCCGTTGCCCTTGTCTTCGACGTAGAAGATATCGAGGCCGCCCAGGCCGATGTGGCCGTCGGAAGCGAAGTAGAGGCGTCCGTCGGCAGGGTTGAAGAAGGGGAACACCTCGTGTCCCTCGGTGTTGATGTCGGGGCCGAGGTTCATGGGCGGGCCCCAGCGCCCCGCCTCGCGTTCCGACACGTACAGGTCCATGCCGCCGAAGCCACCCGGCATGTCGGAAGCGAAGTAGAGCTTGTTGCCGTCGGGCGAGAGGGTGGGATGCGCCACCGAGTACTCGTCGGAGTTGAAGGGCAGGCTTTGCATCTCGCCCCATTGCCCTTCGCCCAGGCTCTTGGCGTAAAAGATTTTCAGGCGGATGATGCCTTCGTCGTCGGTGCCCACCTTGCCGTTGATGAGGTTGTTGCGCGTGAAATAGATCTCGGAGTAGTCGCGCGTGAAGGCCACGGTGGCATCGTGAAATTTGCTGTTGAGCGTATTGCTGAACTTGTCGGGGCGGCCGTACATGAAGATGCCGCAAGCACCGTTCTCGCCCGGTTCCATTTCCTTGACGGGCACGTAGTACAGCTCGAGGAAGGGGTTGCCCGTCCACATGTGCTCGCGGCGCACCACGGGGTTGCGGTCGCGCTCGGAGGCGAAGACGAGGCCGTCCTTATAGATGGCCGGGCCGAAGTCGTCGAGGTCGCTGTTGAAGTCGCAGTGCTCCACTTCGTAGATGTCGGCGTTCTTCTTCATCAGCTCCTCCTCGTAGTCGCACGCCCGCAGCAGATACTGGCCGCGCAGGTCGTCGGGCACGGCCTCGACGAACTGCTGGTACCACTCGCGCGCCAGCTCGCACTTGCCGTTGCGCTGGAGCATCATGCCGTAGTACAGCTTGTGGTAGGGCGTGGCTTCGGGCAGGCGTACCACCTGGCCGTACCAGAACTCGGCATTGCCCGTGTCGTTGACCTTGCGATAGGCTTCCGCCAAATTGATCTTGGCTTCGGCCACGTCGTGGTCTTCAAGGATGAGGTTGTACATCTTGATGGCCTCGACATAGTCGAGCGCTTCCATGTACATGCGGGCCCGCTTGAGCTTGGCCGCCTGGGCCGATGCTTCCTGCATGCCCACGACGCCCAGACACAGGCACGTAATCAGTAGTTGGAGGGTATAGCTACGCATGATGCTGTTGCTTTTGTCTTTTTTCTGGCTCTGTCAATCCGGGGTAC
>CAYNYN010000094.1:0-11155 GCA_964401445.1 uncultured Saprospiraceae bacterium
ATCCTCATGCCGCCATTTGCCGGATGGCCTCCACCAGCCGGTCCAGGTCGCTGGTCAGGGTATAGACGTTGGGCGTCACGCGCACGCCGTGGATGTTTTCCCAGTTGATGGCCACGGTGTGGATCTTGTACTCGTTGAACAGGCGGTTGGCCACCTCACCGGGTTCCATGCCCTCGATGGCGAAGAGGCCGAGCGCACACGACCACGGTCGCTCCGGCGGCGTGCCGAAGCGCACGCGCGGCAGGTCCTTCACGGCATCCATCCAGTAGCGCTTCAGGTAGTGCAGGCGGGCGGCCTTGCGGTCGCTGCCGATCATCTCGTGGAAGTCGATTGCGTGGCCGATGGCCTGCTCGATGGGGAACGAACGCGTGCCCAGGTGCTCGAACTTGCGGATGTCGTCGGCCTCGGGGTCGGGGGCGGCCAGCAGCGGATACAGGTTCCGGATCTTGTCGCGCTGCACGTAGAGCAGGCCGCTACCGAAGGGTGCGCACAGCCACTTGTGCAGGCTGGCGCCGAAATAATCGCACTCCAGCTCGTGCAGCGAAAACGGGAAGTGCGCAAACGTGTGGGCGCCATCGACCACCACCTCGATGCCCCTCCGGTGCGCCTCGCGGGCGATGGCCTGTACCGGCAGCACCTGCCCGCACCAGTTGATCATGTGGGTCAGGTGCACCACGCGCGTGCGCGCGCCGAACTGCTCCACGTAGGCCTGCACCAGGTACTGCTCGTCCTGGCTGGGCAGCTCGAGGTGCACCCAGCGCAGCACGATGCCGTCGCGATGGGCGCGCTGCTTCCAGGCGTTGATCATGTTGGGATAGTCCTGCCTGGCGAGCACCACCTCATCGCCGCGCTGCAGGCGCAGGCCGAAGATGATCGTCTCGAGCGCCTCGGACGAGTTGCGATCGATGGCCACCTCCTCGGGGCTGCAGCCCGCCAGGGCGGCCAGGCGCGCACGCAGCGGCTCGCGCCCCTTGTCGAGCACGCGCCACATGTAGTACGAGGGCGCCTCGTTGCTCAGGCGGTTGTAGTGGGCCAGGGCCTCCTGCACCACGCGCGGCTGGGGCGAGACGCCGCCGTTGTTCAGGTTGAGGATGGCAGGCGAGACGGTGTAGGCCTGCTTGACCAGGTGCCAGAAGTCTTCGTCGCGGGCCAGCTCGGCGGCGCTGCGATCGGCACTTTGGCGGATCGCTTCGAGCAGCAGCTGCCCCTGGGCACTGCCGAGGAAGGGCGTAAAGGCAAGGGCGCCGCTCAGGGCCGTGAGCTTGCGCAAAAAGCTGCGTCGGGCATTCATGAGGGAAGCGTTTGCTGTGAACAATCGGGTGATGCCGCATTGGCGCCTTCAAGTTACGCTTTCGCAAAAAACGAAGCCGCATCCCGGGCGGGATGCGGCTCCATTTGCCGAAAGGCGCAACTAAAGCTACCATCAGGCACTATTGCGCTTTCGCAAACATGACCCGGCCCATACGCCCCTGCTGCTCGGCCACGAGCACGTACTGGCCGGCCGGCAGCGAAGCCGGCAGCTCGAGCTCGACGGGTTGGCCGTCGAAATGGACGCTGCGGGCCAGCAGCTCGCGGCCCAGCAGGTCGAAGATGCGCAGCTCGGCCGGACCCGTTTTGGCGAAAGCCACATAGATGCGCTCGGCAGCCGGGTTGGGCCACAGGTCGAGGCGTGCCAGCGGCTGGCCCTGCTGGTCGGCCACGGAGGTGAGCAGCAGCGGCTGCGCGAAGAACACGTCGTCGGGCAGGGCGCTCATGTCGCTGGTGCTGTTGCGCCGGATCACGTCGGCCAGGCGCGTCTGCTTGATCCAGGCCTTCTCGTCGGGCGTCAGATCGGGATCGTTTTCGTAGTAGAAGCGGTCGCCATCGCGCAGCGCCTGGAACTGGGCGCTGACGATGAGCATGGCCGTCTCGCCAAACAGCGCCCCGGGCATGTGGTCTTCGGCCAGCATGCCCACCCAGGGGTCGATGTCATCCACGTCGCCATACACCATTTCCATGGCCAGGTTCATGAGCGGGTCGCTGCTCAGCTCGTCGAAGCTTTCGATGGGGTCGAGCCCGAAGGCCATGCGCAGCGTGTTGTAGTCGGGCAGGCCGCGCTCGCGCCCGCGCATGATGTTGAGCGCTACCAGGTCGAGGCCGCCCTGGCCGGGCTGACCGAAGAGGAAGTTGCGCAGGTCGTCGATGACCTTGCAATCGAAATCCTGTTGCATCTGCGTCACCTGGCCGAGGAAGTAGGGCTCGGGGCCGCCCACCTCGAGAAAGGCCTCCACATTGAAGAAAGCATCGCGCAGCGAGACGTGCCCCAGCACCGACGGCTGCCCGTCGGGTTGCAGGCGCAGCAACTGATGGTTGATGGTGGTATGGCCATAGCGGAAGGCCGCCGTGGCAAATTCGTTCATGATGGTCGGGTTGAGGTCGGGCTTGTACGAGACCCACGGCCCCAGATGGATGCCGAGTGCCGGCAGCCATTCCTCGTACACGATGGCCTGAATGATGCCACTCACCAGCTTGCGCGCCTTCTGGTAGAGCTGCTCATCGGTCCAGTCGGGATGCTGGGCAGCCAGCTCGTCGCACAGGCGGTTGTGCTCGCGCACGAAGAGCGTGTGGAAAGCCGTGAGGAACGGGTTCTCATTGGCGCGCACGTCCCCGGCCACGAAGTACTTTTCCGTAAAGGGATCGGGCATGGCCATTTCCGGCGCCTGCGGATCGACAGGGGCGAAGTAGTCGCCCGTGAGCGTGTTGAAGGGCAGCAGGTTGCCGGCCGAGGTCTTGAGCTTGCCACCGCTGAAGGTGCGCAGCCAGGCGGCACGCGTGCTGTCGGAGCCATAGACGGCCGAGCCGTCGATGAACGAGGTGATGCCGTTGTAGTAGCGACGCGGATTGCCGGGCTCGGTACCCGTACCTTCGATATAGTCCGATCGGTTCATGGGAATGACCGCCGTGCCGGTAGCCTGCGGATCAAAAAAGGGATCGCCCGTGGGCACCTCGATAAAAATGGTTTCGTCATGCCGATCGGGGCTCAGCGTGATGTCGTGATCGATGAACTGGCCGAAGCCCCAGGCATAGGCACTGAGCCCCCGATGGTCCATCACCATCGTGTTTTGCGGGAAGAGCATGTTGCTGACGTAGCGCGGGCTGGGGCGCGAGGGGCCGGCCGGCGCGCTCACGCCGTCGCTGAAGGCAATGGGTGCAATCACTTGTACCGGGCTGCCCGCAGCCCCCCACTCGGGATGTTGAGGGTTGTTCCCCTTGCCATCGATACTTCGATACTCCTGCCCCCACAGGGCCTGGCTCATCAAGAGCAGCAATCCCGCCAGTAGCGTAAAGTTTCGTTTCATGGGATTCATAATTTGTTAGAAAGATATGAAATTCAGCATTTTTCAAAATGTCTGTCTGCCAAAGAAGCATCACTCGGCGCTGCCGACGGGGAGTATGAAAGGATGAAAAGAGAGGTGGGAAGTCTTCGCGTGTGAAAGGATGGACCAAATTAAGCGGTTACCACTTGAATTTCAAACAGCTAACCGATCCAACAATACACTTTTTTGCAAAAAGAGAAGGACGAGGCATGGCGCCCCGCCCTTCCAGCGATCACAATTTGTTAGCAGTTTTTATCGGACGATGGTGATGTCGCCGCGAATGATTTCACCCTGGTCGAGGTCCAAACGCAGGATGTAGTAGTACGTACCCTGTGGCAGGGGCTGCCCGCTCATGTTGGTACCCCGCCAGTCGTTGTTGTAGGGCTTGGCGCGATACACGATGTCGCCCCAGCGGTTGAAGATCACGATCTCGTTGTCGGGGTATTTGTCGGGGTTGGCCAGCAGCGCGTCGAAGACGAGCGCGTCGTTGAGGCCGTCGCCATTGGGCGTGATGCCGTTGGGCACGTTGTCCACGTCGATTTCGATGATCCGATCGACGAAGATGGTCACGGTGGCCGTGTCGCACATGTCGGGGCAGGCCGTGTAGCAGACCTCGTAGTTGAATGTGGTCTCGCCGGCAAAGAAGGGCTGCACCACGAACTGGAACGCTCCCTGAGCCAAACCTGGCCGGACGCTGCCGCCTGCCGGCTCGTCCAGCAGGTTGACGACTACCGGCGCACCCTGGATGAGCACGTCGTTTTGCAGCACCGAGAAATCGATGCTGTCGGTGCCATCGGGCAGCATGATGCCATCGGGCACGGCCGTAGGCGGCACGTTCAGGGCCAGGAACAGCACGGTGTCGGCGCTGTAGTTTTCGCAGTTGCCCCCCGAAAGGGTCCAGACGAACTGGTTGAGGCCCGGCGGCAGATCGGCTGCGGCAGTGAGGAAGTTGTCGGGTTCGAGGATGAGGCCGCCCTGCGGCGTAGTCCACACGCCGGTGGTATTGTCGGGCAGGTTGGCGAACAGCATGGCCTCGCCGGCGCAGGTGTCGCCGCTCACCTCTGCCACGGCCGGCGGCAGGTCCACTACCACCTCGACCATTACCGAGTCGATGGCCTCGCAGCCGCGCGCTTCGTCGCGTACCAGCAGGTAATAAACGCCGGGGCTGGCCACCGTGGCCTGGGCCGTGTTGATGCCCAACGGCATGCCTGCGGCATCGAGCCAGGTGTACGAAATGGTGGGGCCACTCTCCGAGGCCGAGCCATCGAGCAGGGTATCATCGTCGAGGCAACCGATCTGGGCATCGGGGCCTGCTTCGGCCAGAGGCGGCCACGTCTCGTCGGCCACGACCACCTCGTCGGTAGCCGTGCATCCGTTCTGGTTGTTGGTGACGATCAATTGGTAGGTGCCGGGGGCCAGCACGGTAGGCGACAGCGAGGTCTCATCGCCCGGCTGGATCGCGCCCCCGTCGAGCGGCACCCACTGATACGAATAGGCACCGGGTGCACCTTGGGACGAGCCGCTGCCGTCGAGCGTCGAGGTGGGCTCGGCGCAGGTGATGGGCTCGGCCATGCCGGCGTCGGCGACGGGCGGCACCGTGTTGGCGCTCACGCCCACCAGCGCGCTGCCCGTACAGCCGTTCGACACATCGGTAGCCACGACCGTATAACCACCCGGCGTACACACGGTGGCCACCGACGAATCGGCATGCGTGATTTCGGCATTGGGGTCGAGCGGGGTCCACTGCCAGGTATAGGTCGCCGCCGGCGTCGCCTCGGCGCTCACCTCCACACAGGTGACACTGCAGGTGATCTCGTCGGGCGCAAACGCCTGGACGGACGGCGAGGTGACGTTTTCGGTGACGGCCACCTGCATGCTGTCGGCACAGCCATTGCTCAGGTCGGTGACCGTGACGGAATAGGTGCCCGGACAGGTGGCGAGTGCCGTGCTCTGGTCGCTTTGCCCGACGCAGGGCCCTGCCCATGCATACTGGAGCTGGACGCCCGTCGTGGCCGAGGCGTCGAGCTGCACGGTATCCACCACACAGGTCAGCTCGCCCGACACGTCCACCACGATCTGGGGGGTGGCGCTGTTTTCGAGCACCTCGACCGAGTCGGTGGCGCTACAGCCATTGTCGGTGTCGATGACCGTGAGATGATACCAGCCCGGCACGCTGACGGTGGGCATGAGCGTGGTGGCATTCTGTATGGGTGCGCCCACCGGTCCGGTCCATTGATAGGTGTACTGGCCACTGCCGTCCTGCGATGAGGCCGAGCCATCGAGGGTCAGCGACGGATCGGTGCAGTTGAGCTCACCCCCTACGCCCGCCTCGGCCACCGGCGCCACCGTGTCGATGGACACGACCACCTCGTCGGTGCCGAAGCAGTTGTTGGTGGTGTCCGTCACGACGAGCTGATAGGTGCCCGGCGCCAGGATGACGGGGTTGAGCGTCGTCTCGGTGCCTGCCTCGATCTGGCCCACGTCCACGGGCACCCACAGATACGTGTAGTTGGGGCCCTGCGACGAGTTCGAGCCGTCGAGCACCACGCTGGTGATGGCGCAGGTGAGCAGGGTGTCGGGGCCCGCGTCGGCCGTCGGCTTGAGCGTGTCGCCCTCGACGATCACCTCGTCCACCGAAAAACAGCCGTTGGTGGTGTCGGTCACGGTGAGCAGGAAGGTGTCGATGGAATAGGCTTTTGCCGTAAGGCCCTCGGGCTCGATGACGCCGCCGTTGAGGGCCGACCATTGGTACACATAGTTGGCTGCCTGCGACGAGTTGGAGCCGTCGAGCGTCACGTAATCGGACTGGCAGTCGAGATACTGGTCGGGACCGGCATCGGCCACCGGCATGGTGATGTTTTCGGCTATCTGGATGCTGTCGACGGTGCTGCAGCCATTGTCGGGGTTGGTCACTTCGATGTAATACCATCCGCCGGCGGTGACCTGCGCCGTGCTGAGCGTATCGGTGCCGGGCACGATTTGGCCGCCATTCGTCGTCCACTGGATCTGATAGGATCCCGACGGCGAGATGTTGGCCACGATCGGCAGCGTGTCATTGGCACAGGTGACCATGCCGTTGGCGGTGAGGGCCACCCCCGGCTTGACGGCCGCCGAGACGACGACGGTGTCGCGCACCACGCAGCCCGTGTTCAGGTCGGTGACGGCCAGCTCGTAGGTGCCCGCGCCGAGGAAGGGGTTTTGCAGGCTGGTGCCCGGCGGCACCACCAGTCCGAAGCCCAGCGAGGACCACTGGTAGGCATAATTGGGTCCCGTGGACGAGCCCGCGCCGTCGAGCGTGCCCTGGAACGTGCCGCACTCGAGCGAGAAATCCTCGCCAGCATACGCTACGGGCACATCCGGCGAGAGCGGTACCTCGAAGCAGGACACCACGTCCAGCATGGAGGTGTTGTCGGTCACCGTCACACACCAGGTGCCCGTACCCAGCCCCGAGGCTGTGGGGCCCGTCTGGACGGGGTCGGTGTCCCAGACATAGGTGTAGTTGCCCGAGCCGCCGCCGGCAGTGACCGTGATGGCGCCGTCGTTGGCACCGGGGCAGCTCACGGGCGTGATGATCGTATCGGTGAGTACGAGGTTCTGGTTGATGCAGACCGAGCCATTGGAAACCTCGGCGCCGATATTGGTCGTGCCCGTCTGGGCGGCTTTCACGATGAGCTGCTGCGACGTGCTGGTGATCATGACATCGCTACAATCAGGGAATTGGCCCACCAGCGTGAAACAGATTACGAAGAGCGTGTCGCCCGAGGCGAGGGTGTCGCCATTGGTCTGATCAAAGGACGCCCAGGCCAGCTCGAGCTGGCCGTTGGCCGTTTGCGAAAGCGTGAAGCTGCTCATGTCGAAGCCGGGCAGGCTGGCAAAATCGGTCACCTGCGTAAAATCGGCCACGGTCTCGTCCCACTCCATGGTGAAGGCAAGCTCGGTGATGCCCGTAAAGTTGGTCACCGTCACGGGCACACACACCTCGCCGCCTACGGCGCCGCCGCTACTACCCACGTCGATGGCAAAGCCGATGGGGTTGGTGATGCAGATCTCGCCGGCCTGGCCGCTGAGCCCCACGTCGGTGCCTGCCGACGAGCCCGTGGTGGCCAGCAGCGGACAGGGGAAGTCGGTGAAGCTCACCTGTGCGCACTGGCCGGGCGTGCCCACCACGTTGAAGCACACCTGGAAGAGCGAAGTGCCCGGAATGACCGTCTGGCCGGTGCCCGACACCCAATTGAGGCACAGGTTGCCCGTGTTCACGTTGCTTTCGTCGAAGTCGGAGGCATCGAGTCCGGCCAGGTTGTAGTTGGTCGTCTGCACGTATTCGAGCAGGTTGGGCTCCCAGTTGATGGTGAAGGCCAGCTCGGTGACGTCTTCGAAGTCCTGTGCGTTGACGTCAAGGCAAATCATGTCGCCCGGATTGCCGGTGTCGTTGCCGGCCACGAGCGTCACGCCGCCACACTGCTCCACCGTCACCAGGCCGTTGTTGGAGTTGATGCCGATGTTGTCGTTGTTGCCGAACTGCGTGACGAAAATCTCTACCGGGCTGTTGGCAATGGAAATGGTGCTGTTGCTGCCGCCCGGCCCCACGGCCTGAAAGCGCAGCCGGAACAGGGTGCCGCCGTCGGGCAGGCTGGCGCCGAAGCCGAATTGCTGCCACTCGACGGTGATGATGCCCTGGTTGGCGTTGGAGGTGTTGACCGAGTTGACGAACAGGAAGGGCGCCAGGTTGGTCGGAGCGCCCACGAGCTGCAGCACGTTGGGGTTCCAGATGAGCGAGAAATCCAGCTCGGTGATCTGTACGAAATCCTCTACCGTGAGGTCGATGAAGAACGTCTCGCCCGGACAGACGACGTCGTCGGAAATGTTGATGGTGATGCCGTCGGGGAACACGCAGTTGGCCGTGACGTAGCCCGGGTCGTTGAGGATGCCGATGTTCTGGCCATTGGACGCGCTGATGGCGTTGATCACCTCGATGGGCGAGGGCGTGTCACTGATCCAGACCGGCGCATTGTCGCCGCACGAGCCCAGCACTGTAAAACACAATTGGAGGATCTGGGTACCGTCGGCCAACGTATTGCCATTGGCAATGTCCTGGCTGACCCATGAGAGGGTCATATTGCCCATGGCGCTGTCGGGATTGATGTTGGCGCCGGTCAGGCCCGGCAGGTTGAGCGGGGTGGCACTCTCGAAGGCCAGCAGGGTGGTATCCCATTGCACCGAAAACTGCAAGCTGAGAATGGAGATGAAGTCGGCCACGGAAAGATCGACGCATACCACCTCGCCGGGGTTGCCGCTGGTGGACGAGATGTTGATGGTCACGGGATCGACGCCAATGGACACGCAGCCGTTGTCGATGAACTGCCCGATGTCCATCGGATAGGCGTTCACGCGGGTGACGTAGGTGGGCAGCGGATCGTCGGTGATGGCGATGTCGGTGTGCTGGCCGTAGGAACCCGTGGCCGTGAAGCACAGTTCGAACAGGGTTTCGTCGTCGCCGAGGGTCACGCCGGGCCCGTTGATGTCGGTGCCCCAGTCGAACAGGATGGTCCCGTTGGGGGCATCCACCACGTCGAAATCGGTGAGGTCGAGGTCGGTGACGTTGGGATTGAGGTTTTGTACCTGATCGAATGAAAGGATGGCCGGATCCCATTGGATGGAGTACTGGACCACCAGCAGGTCGGTGAAGTCCTTGACCTTGACCGGAATGCATATCTGCTCGCCCGCGTTCACTGCCACATTGCAGGGCATGTAAAAGGTGGGTTGCGCCTCGAGGGTGTGCCCCCAGGCGCCAATTGCAAGCAGACAGACCACCAGCCGGATTGCTCTTTTCATGAAAATCGATTTTTGCAAGCGCACAAGACTCGTCGCTGAGTAGCGAAGGTTTTTCATTTTTTGGCGAAAGCCGGATTACTGATCAAAGGAGTAGGTCAACTGGATCTCGTGGGTGCCCCCCACTTCGGGACCGAAGGTGGAGAAGGAATAGTCGAAGCCATAGCCCACGCGCAGGGTATTGTCGTAGCCATAGTCTCCCCCGATCTGGAAGCCTGTTTCCAGATGGATGGTGCCGCCGGACGACCCGCCCGCACCGACCCAGAAAGCGGGTGCTACCTGATACTTCAGGTTGAAATCGACGTTGACCGGGGCGTTTTGCACGTACTTGACCCACACCGACGGCTGCAGGAAGCCGCCATTGTCGAAAAACTTGTACATGCCGAGCTGGGCATAGTAATGCTGCGTGCGCTCCACGTAGAATTCGCCCTGCTCATCGCGGAAGGTGAGGTCGATGCCAAAAACCTGCGGGATGGAGATGCCGCCATAGACGTAGTCGCCGTCGAAGCCGCGCGCATCGAGCATCAGGTAGCCAAAAATGCCCACCCCCACATCGGGATACATCTGGTGCTGATCCTGACTGCCCAGCACATCGCCCTCGTCGCGCAGCCGGATGTCGGAGGCGTTGAGTCGGTACTGGTTGGCGCCGGCCGTGAGTGCGATGCCAAAACCGCCAAACTCGGGATCGCCCGAAACGAGCCCGCCCAGCCTGCCGTACAGGCCCGTGTAGCCCGTCGGACCAGTCTGGTCATTGACGATGAAGCCGCCCGTAAGGAGATGCACGCTACCGCCCGTCTCGAAGAGCAGGTCGCCGCGAAGGACCTGTGTGGTGGGGCTGCCCGGCAGGTCCGTCCACTGCCTGCGATAGGATGCACCGACGGAAAAATTTTGCTGGTAAGCCAGAAAGTCGTTGGACACCGCCGCCGGATTGACCAGCGTGATGGCCTCGCGATACTGGGTGAAGAGGGAAAGCTGTTGGGCGGAAACGGCGTGTGCAACGAATAGGATGCACACAACCAGCAGGCAAGGCAGGATGCGTAACCTGTTCATGGGATCGTGATTTTCAGTGTGTGGTCTCGGCGGAACGACTGCCTGCCCGAAAAAATTTTCCCGAGCAGGGAGCAAAAGGTGTCCCCGGTGCATAGTCAAGGTGTCGTTAAATCAGTTATTGGGATCGATCATGCGAAAGTAGCCAAATCAATTGCAATGCCCGTTTCCCCCTATGCCTGCAAGCCGACAATTTTCCGTCTAACACCTCTCTTCCCCGACAGGCACCCCTCTTCCAGAGCGCTGCAAATATGATTCAATTCAAAGCATATCCAACACGATACCAAAAAACAACCAATGAAAATTTTTCGAATAAATTTTCATCCTTTCCGCTTGAACGACCAGGTGATGTGGACTCGGGCCACGATCTCGCCCGTGGCATTGCGGCCGGTGGCCGTCATGCGCACCGTCTGCGGTTCGCCCGTTTCGACGGCCCGGCGCACCGCCTCGGCCACCTCGGCTCCCTGGGTGCACTGGAAGGTGGTCAGCGTGTTGGCTTTCTTGAGAAATTCTGCCTGCTGCTCGATGACCAGCATCGAGGTAGGCGGCATCGATTCGAGCACTTTGAGGGCGAGCAGCCCCGTAGACAGTTCACCTGCTCCGGCCAATGCTGCGAAATAGATGGAGCGGAAGGGATTTTTCGTGCGCCAGTTGTAGGGGATGGTCACCTCTGCCCGATCCTCTTCGAGTGTGCGCACGCGCAACCCCCACCACCAGGCCGTGGGCAGTTGTCTCAGGAAATACAGTCGTGCCAGCCATGGCCGCTTCATGCGGCCTACCCTGCTCTCTTTCGTCGGTTGCGCCATTCGATTTTCCGTTTGCGTATTCGAGGGCCCGAAGTTAAAACAACCCTTCTATCTTGAGTCCCCTGAAAAAAATGGTTGAGGGTGTAGCGTTGAGGGTTGAGCGTTTGAGTTTAAAGT
>CAYNYN010000095.1:0-11122 GCA_964401445.1 uncultured Saprospiraceae bacterium
CGGGACGGTCGGGGTGGATTTGTGACAGGATGCAGCGCTTCAGACGCGGCAGACACGCAGTATTTTCTTACACAGAGATACACAGAGTGCGCACAGAGGACCACAGAGTTTGGTGGAATCGGGTGAATCGGTGAAACCGGTCAAATCGGTCCGTGAATCCTGTTTGGCAACGCTCCACCAAAACAAAAAACCGGCCCCACGCGTGAGGCCGGCCGGAAATCAGTTGGTTTTGTCAACCGTAGCTATGAATGCAGATGCGTTTGCTCGTCAGTGAGTCTCGCGTGGCGTCATCGGCACCAGTTCGCGGGGATGCGATCGTCGTTGCCGTTGATGGCGCCGCGCAGGTCGTCCCAGACGGGTGCGAGGTGCAGGGCGTTGAGGTAGGCTTTGACGGAGGCCACCACGATGTCGGTGTCGAGGCCGAAGCCGTTGTAGGTGCGGCCCTCGTGCTCGACGCGCACGTGCACCTGGGCGGTGTCGTAGCTGCCGTTGGTGATCGACTGCACGAGGTACTCTTCGAGGTGGATCTTCTTGTTGAGGATGCGGTCCACGGCGCGGTAGGCGGCATTGACGGGGCCGTTGCCCGTTTCGCTGGCGCGGTAGGTACGCCCGTTGTATTCCAGCTCGACGGTGGCGACGGGATGGAGCGGCTTGCCGCACAGGATCTGCAGGCGGCGGATGACGGCCTTGCTGACACGTGCCTGGCTGCCTTCCATCATCTCGCGAAGGTCGTCGTCGGTGACGTCCTTTTTGCCGTCGGCCAGCAGGAGGAATTTGGCGTAAGCCTGCTCCAGCTGCTTGCGGTCGAGCTGGTAGCCCAGGCGGCGCAGGTGGTGGTTGAGGGCGGCCTTGCCCGAGCGCGCCGTGAGGATGATGCTCGACTGGGGTACGCCCACGTCTTCGGGGGCGATGATCTCGTAGTTCTCGCGGTGCTTGAGCACGCCGTCCTGGTGGATGCCCGACGAGTGGGCGAAGGCGTTGCGGCCCACGATGGCCTTGTTGGGCTGTACGGGCATGCGCATCATGCGCGAGACGAGCTGGCTCACGGCGTAGATCTTCTGGCTCTGGATGCCGGTATGGAAGCCGAGGTGCTTGTGCGTCTTGAGGATCATGGCCACCTCTTCGAGCGAGGTGTTGCCGGCGCGCTCGCCGATGCCGTTGATGGTGACCTCGACCTGGCGGGCGCCGTTGACGATGCCCGCGATGGTGTTGGCCGTGGCCAGCCCCAGGTCGTTGTGACAGTGGCACGAGATGATGGCCTTGTCGATGTTGGGCACGTGCTCGACGAGGTAGCGGATCTTGGCGCCGTACATCTCGGGCAGGCAGTAGCCCGTCGTGTCGGGGATGTTGACCACGGTTGCGCCGGCAGCGATCACGCGCTCGATCATGCGGGCCAGAAACTCGTTGTCGGCGCGGCCTGCATCCTCGGCGTAGAACTCGACGTCGTCGACGAAGCGGCGGGCGAAGCGCACGGCGGCCTCGGCCCGCTCGAGGATCTCCTCGCGCGTCGAGTTGAACTTGTAGCGGATGTGGTAGTCGGAAGCGCCGATGCCGGTGTGGATGCGCTTGCGGCGGGCGTGCTGCAGCGCCTCGGCGGCCACCTCGATGTCGCGCTCCACGGCGCGCGTCAGGGCGCAGATGACGGGTTCGGTGACGGCCTTGGAGATGGCCACGACCGACTGGAAGTCGCCCGGGCTGGAGACGGGGAAGCCGGCTTCGATGATGTCCACGCCGAGGGCTTCGAGCTGGCGGGCCACCACGACCTTTTCCTCGGTGTTGAGCTGGCATCCGGGCACCTGCTCGCCATCGCGCAGCGTGGTGTCGAAGATGAATATCTTTTCGCTCATGGCTAAATGGTTTGCTGTGAGAAAATGAGATCATACGGGGCTTACGGCCTGGCGTACGGCTTCGGCGACGAGCGATCCGGCCTGGCGCGTGCCCACGATTTTGCCGGAAGGCGTCTGGTCGTCGGCCAGGTCGGCCGTGCGCCAGCCTTCGGCCAGGAAGCGGGACACGGCCGCCACCACGGCTTCGGCCTCGTCGGTCCAGCCAAACGACTGCTCGAGCATGAGGGCCGCCGACAGGATGGTGGCCAGCGGGTTGGCGCGGTCGGTGCCGGCGATGTCGGGTGCCGAGCCGTGGACGGGTTCGTACAGCCCCACCTCGGCACCCGTCGAGGCCGAGGGCAGCATGCCGAGCGAGCCGGTGAGCTGGGCCGCCTCGTCGGTGAGGATGTCGCCGAAGAGGTTGCCGGTGACGACCACGTCGAACTGCCGCGGGTTGCGGATGAGCTGCATGGCGGCGTTGTCGACGTACATGTGGTGGAGCGTCACGTCGGGATAGGCGCGGGCCACCTCTTCGACCGTCTCGCGCCACAGGCGGCTCGTCTCCAGCACGTTGGCCTTGTCGATGGAGTGGACCACCTTGCGGCGCCGGCGGGCCGCCTCGAAGGCCATGCGGGCGATGCGGCGCACCTCGTCGCGCGTGTAGGTCATGGTGTCCCAGGCGCGCGTGTCGGCCTCGTTGCGGCCGCGCGGCTCGCCGAAGTAGATGCCGCCGGTCAGCTCGCGGAAGAAGAGGATGTCGGTGCCGCGGATGACCTCGGGCTTGAGCGTGGAGGCGTCGAGCAGCTCGTCGAACAGGCGTACCGGCCGCAGGTTGGCGAAGAGCGCCAGCGATTTGCGCAAGCGCAACAGCCCCTGCTCGGGGCGTACGGGCAGTGTCGGGTCGGCCTCGTAGCGCGGATGCCCCACGGCGCCCAGCAGGATGGCGTCGGCGCGACGGCAGGCGTCGAGGGTGGCCTCGGGCAGCGGGTCGCCCGTGGCCTCGATGGCGGCATGGCCGATGAGCCGTTCCTCGAAGCTGAGGCTGCGGTCGAAAGCGTCGGCCACGGCTTCGAGCACCTTGCGCGCTTCGGCCACTACCTCAGGGCCGATGCCATCGCCGGGCAGGAGTACGATATGGCGGGTGTTGGGCATTGAGATTTGTTTTTTTAATGGTTGAGGGTTGAGCGTGTAGCGTTGAGGGTTTGGGTTTGAAGTTTAAAGTTTAGTGTTTAAAGTTTAATGTTTTGTGTTGAATGTGAGTGTTTTGTGCGGTGCGCTGAAGCGTCTGATGTCCATTGTCCATCGTCTATCGTCCATAGTCCCTCGACTTTTTGCAGCAGGCTCCATCCTCGGTTCCTTGTATGTTGCGCCCGCACAAGCAATCCGGATTTTACCAAGCGCACCATCTCAACATCGCGCCCATAGGGCGCGTCTCAACAAGGCCGCGACAGCGGCCTATCAACATCGAGCAATAGCGAGTCTCAACTGTCAGATCCTCGGTTCATCAAATCTTCGCTTCCTCCCTCTTTCACACCTCACTCCTCACCGACTCCCACTCCTCGATGGCTTCACGTCGCGACAGGATGTAGTCGATGTCGTCGTAGCCGTTGATGAGGCATAGCTTCTTGTAGGGGTCGATGTCGAAGGTGACGGTCTCACCGAGGGCGGGCACGTGCAACGTCTGGTTTTCCAGGTCGATCGCTATTTCCGTTTTGGGGTCGGTTTCGATTTGCCGGAAGAGGCGCTGCAACAGGTCTTCGCTCACCTGCAGCGGCAGCAGCCCGTTGTTGAGGGCATTGCCCCGGAAGATGTCGGCAAAGAAGCTCGAGATGATCACCTTGAACCCGTAGTCGGCCAGTGCCCATGCCGCGTGCTCGCGGCTCGAGCCGCAGCCGAAATTGCGGCCGGCCACCAGGGCCCGGGCCCCCGCGTAGCGCGGGTCGTTGAGCGGAAAATCGGGTACGGGGGTGCCGTCGGGCAGATAGCGCCAGTCGGCAAACAGGTTGTCGCCGAAGCCCTCGCGCGTCGTGGCTTTCAGGAAGCGCGCCGGAATGATCTGGTCGGTATCCACGTTCTCGACGGGCAAGGGTATGCATGTGGTTTGGATCATCATCGTGGTGGGATGTGGGGTTTTGAGTTTAAAGTTTAAAGTTTAGTGTTTAATATTTTTGATTGATAGTTAAATGGTTGAGGGTTGAGTGTTGAGGGTTGAGCGTTTTTCAAAGAGGAACCAAGGAACCGATTTGCCCGATTTCACCGATTCAACCGATTTCACCCGACAGTGGTCACTCCTCACTCTTCTCTCCTCTCTCTTCTCTCCTCACTCACTCTCTCTCCGTCACTCCTTCTCTCTGTCTCTCCTTCTCTCTGGCTCTCCGTCTCGTCAGTTGAGCGCTGAGCGTTTTTCAAAGGGGAATCGACGACCCGATTTTCCCGATTACACCGATTCAACCGATTTCACCAGATTCAGTGATCACTCTTCTCTCTTCTCTCCTCTCTCTTCACTCCTCACTCCTCACGCCTCCACCATCACCGTTTCCTCGAGCAGTTTCCGCACGTCGGTCACCTTGCCCGTGACGGCGGCGGCGGCAGCCATGAGGGGGCTGGCGAGCAGGGTGCGCGCGCCGGGGCCCTGGCGGCCTTCGAAGTTGCGGTTGGAGGTGCTGATGCAGTATTTGCCGGAAGGCACCTTGTCTTCGTTCATGGCCAGGCAGGCCGAGCAGCCGGGCTGGCGCAGCTCGAAGCCGGCCGCTTCGAAAATTTTGTCGAGTCCTTCGGCGCGGGCCTGCGCTTCCACCTGCTTCGAGCCGGGCACGACCCAGACGGTGACGCCCGGCGCTTTTTTGCGGCCCCGGACGAGAGCTGCCACGGCGCGCAGGTCTTCGATGCGCGAGTTGGTGCACGAACCGATGAAGACGTAATCGACGGGCTGGCCTTCGAGGGGCTTGCCCGCTTCGATGCCCATGTATTCGAGCGCTTTGGCTTCGGTGGCGTCGGCAGGGTGGGGCACCGGCTGGCTGATGCCGATGGCCATGCCCGGGTTGGTGCCGTAGGTGATCATGGGCTCGATGTCGCTGGCGTCGAAGACGTGCACGGCGTCGTAGGTGGCGCCGTCGTCGGTGGGCAGGCGGCGCCAGCGGGCCACGGCCTCGTCCCAGGCCTTGCCCTGGGGGGCGAAGGGCCGGCCATGGAGGTATTCGAAGGTCGTGTCGTCGGGAGCGATCATGCCGCCGCGGGCGCCCATCTCGATGCTCATGTTGCAGATGGTCATGCGCCCTTCCATCGACAGGCTGCGGATGGCGCTGCCGGCATACTCGACGAAGTGGCGGGTGCCGCCCGAGGTGGTCAGCTTCGAGATGACGTAGAGGATGATGTCCTTGGCGGTGACGCCCTTGCGCAGCGTGCCGTTCACCTCGATGCGCATGCTGCGCGGCTTGTACTGCAGCAGGCACTGGGTGGCCAGCACCTGGGCCACCTGGCTGGTGCCGATGCCGAAGGCGATGGCGCCAAAGGCGCCGTGGGTGCTGGTGTGGCTGTCGCCGCACACGATGGTCATGCCCGGCTGGGTGATGCCCAGCTCGGGACCGATGACGTGAACGATGCCCTGCCGCTCGTGGCCCAGCCCGTACAGCTCGATGCCGAACTCCGCGCAGTTGGCTTCGAGCGTGGCCACCTGCTTGCGCGACAGCGGCTCGCGGATGGGCAGGTGCTGGTCGCGCGTGGGCACGTTGTGGTCGGCCGTGGCGATGGTCTGTCGGGGCCGGAAGACGGGCAGGCCGCGCCGGCGCAGCTCGTCGAAGGCCTGGGGCGACGTCACCTCGTGGATGAAGTGGCGGTCGATGTAGAGCAGATCCGGAAAATCGGGCCGGCCCTCCACGACGTGGGCGTCCCACACCTTGTCGAACAGCGTTTTCGGTTGGTCGTGTCCCTCCATGTGTCGAATTTTGTGGATATTTGAGCCGCGTTCCTGCCAAATAATTCCTACCGTAAGCGTGCGGCCCAACATCCTTCCGGATAAAAGGTTCCTTGCCGAGCCGTAAAGCTATCCGCACATGGCCCTCCATTTGAAACCAGACTTACAAGGCGTAACCATGCCCGAGTGGCGGGGTGTGTGTCGCTGTGCGTTGATTTTCAAAAAATTGTAAAAGACCCGCTTACAATGGCCAGTATCCAGACCGACAACCTGTTCAACCTGATCAAGACGCTGACCAAGGCCGAGAAGCGATCGTTCAAGCTGTACGCCAACCGCATCCAGGGGAAGGACCAGGCCAAGTTTGTCAAGCTGTTCGACATCCTGGACAAGCAGAAGGAGTACGACGAGGAAGCCATTTTCCGCAAGGCGCCCGAGATCAAGCGCACGCAGTTGTCCAACCTCAAGCGGCACCTGTACAAGCAGCTGCTCACCAGCCTGCGCCTCATCCACATCCACCGGCACGTGGACATCGCCATCCGCGAGCAGATCGACTTTGCGCGCCTGCTCTACGGCAAAGGCCTCTACATGCAGAGCCTGCGCATCCTGAAGAAGGCCAAGGAAGAGGCATACTTCGCCAACCAGGACGTGCTGCACCTCGAGATCGTCGAGTTCGAAAAGCTGATCGAGTCGCGGCACATCACGGGCAGCATGGCCAGGCGCGCCGACGAGCTGACCGAAGAGGCCGAACAGCGCAGCCGCATCATCTTCAACAGCACGCGCCTGTCCAACCTGTCGCTCAAGCTGTACGGCTTTTACCTGAAGTCGGGCCTGGTGCGCAACGAGAAGGATGCCTACCTGCTCGAAGAGTTTTTCAAGGCCAACATGCTCGACCTGCACTTCGACAGCCTCACCTTTTTCGAAAAAATCTACTGGCACGAGGTGTACATCCGCTACTACGGCATCCTGCAGAACTTCCCGATGTACTATCGCCATGCGCAAAAATGGGTGGACCTGTTCGACGCCTTCCCCGAGATGAAGGAGAAGGACCCCGACCTGTACATCCGCGGCATGCACTTTTTGCTGGAAGCCTATTTCTACACCAACAATTACGGCACCTACGACAAGGTGCTGGGCGAGCTCGAAGCCATGCTCGCCTTGGGCGACAAGCTCAACATGATGACGCGGGTGCAGGGCGGCATTTTCTACTACACGGCCCTCATCAACAAGCACTTCATGCAGGGCACCTTCAGCGAGGGGCTCTCCCTCGTGCCCGAGCTGGAGCAGTGGCTCGACGAGCACGACCTGTACATCGACTGGCATCGGCGCCTCATCTTCCTGTACAAGATCGCCTGCCTGTACTTCGGCAGCGGCGACAACGACCGCGCCATCGACTACCTCAACCAGATCATCCACTACCACTCGGGTTCGCTTCGGCAAGACCTGCAGTCGTATGCCCGACTGCTGCACCTCATCTGCCACTACGAGCTGGGGCACTACAACCTGCTCGAGTACCTGGTCAAGTCGGTGTACCGTTTCCTCAACCGCATGGAGGACCTCAACGGCGTGCTCAAGGAGATCCTGCGCTTCCTGCGGCGCGAGCTGTATGCCGACGACCGGCGGCTGTTGGAGGCGTTTCGCGAGCTGAAGGCGACGCTGGAGAAACTGCAGGAAAACCCGTACGAGCGGCGTTCGTTCCTCTACCTCGACATCATCTCCTGGCTCGAAAGCAAGATCGAGGGCGTGCCCGTGGAGCAGGTGGTGCGGCGCAAGTTTCTCGCCCGCCAGGAAGCGCTGGCCCGCATGCAGGAGGGCGATAACTGAGGCGGGGCGGCAGGGGCAATGTGAGGGGCATGCGTATCTTCACGTGACCAACTCAGCTCGATGCGCATGACCCACGACACCCTTGCCCGGGAAAATCAATCGCCGTCTCTGCTGCTCCTCGTCGTTGCGCTGGGGGCCGTGGCCTACACATTGCTGTTCCGCGGAGAGGCCACGGGTGTCAACCTGTCGTTGCTGGCCCTCCTGCTGCTGGGCGGCGGGTGGTTCTTCCTGCCGGCGATGCGGCGCTCGCGCCCGGCCCAGGCCTCGGCTGCGGGCACCCTGCTCGCGGCCGTAATGGTTGTGTACAACGACTCGTCGCTGGCGCGCTGGGCGTTCATCCTCTCATGGCTCACGTGGCTGGGTTTTGCGCATCACGAACGGGCGTGGAATCACCTCATCGCGCTGACTCAGGGGCTCATTCACTTCTTTTTCAGCCCGTTGAAGGCATTGCAGACCTTCCGGCTGGCGCTGGGACGGCTGCCCGGCATGCGGCGCCTCGGCTACCGGCTCAGGCTGGCCATCATCCCGCTGGCCATCGTGGCCCTCTTTTTCGTGGTGTACGTGGCAGCCAATGCCGATTTTGCACGCCTTTCCGCGCGCTTCGTCGATCGTGTGGTGGCCTTGTTTTCGTTCGAGCTGGACTGGGAGCTGGCGGGCTATCTGATATTCGGGACGATGCTTTTCGGCGCGGTGGTGTTGCCGCTGGGGCGGTCATTGGAATGGACCGGCAGTCCTTTCGCGGAACGGCTCGAGCGGCGACGGCCACAGTCGCCCCGCCATTTCCCGCTGGCGGGCCTGCGCGAAGAGTACCAGATCGCCCTGTGGACGCTGGCAGGGCTCAACCTCCTGCTGTTGTGCGTCAATCTGGTGGACGTGCGCCATGTCTGGTTTGCTTTCGATCCCGAGCAGGTGCCCAATCTCAAGCAGTACGTCCATGCCGGCACCGGCCTGCTCATCGTGGCCCTGCTCATGGCCATGGCCGTCTTGCTGTGGATCTTTCGGGGCAACCTCAATTTCTATCCCGACGGGGGGCTGTTGCGCAAAATGGCATATTTCTGGCTGGCGCAAAACGCCGTGCTGGCCCTCTCCACGGGCTTGCGTACCCTCCGCTACATCCACTGGCACGGCCTGGCCTACAAGCGGCTGGCGGTGCTGGTTTTTCTGGCACTCGTGCTCTTCGGCCTGTGGTCTTTTTACCGAAAAATACGCTTGCGCAAAACGGTGGCCTGGCTGATGCATCGCAATGGCTGGGCTTTCTACTGGGTGGTCATTGCGTGCACGCTCATCAATTGGGACGTGTGGATCACGCAATACAACCTGACCACCCGGACGCGGGGGCCCATCGATGTGGCCTTCCTCCTGCATACCGTCTCGGACAAGAACTATCACGTCTTGCGCCAGCACGAAGCACGCCTGGCCGAGGTGGCTGCCTGGCCGGAAGTGACGCCCGACGAAATCGCCACGGCACTGGACAAAAAGCGCCAGCGCATCATCGACCGGGCGCGCCATAGCTGGCTGTCGTGGAATCGGCCGTGGTGGACCAACTGGACCTACATCCAGCGCCACGAGCCGGAAAGCATTCCGCTCGAATAGTACGCGCTGCAGGCAACATTTGGCCTGCGCCGGGTATCTGAATGGATGTGCTGCCTGCCCCCAAACCGATTGCCGCAAAAGAAAACCTGACTGATGAAAATGTACACCCGCGCACTGCCGCTCTTGCTGATCATTGGTGTGTCGTTGGCATCCTGCAAGAAGGACTTCGAGTTGTTCATCCCCCAGCCGCCCGAGACGAGCGCGCCCGGTGCCCTGCGCCAGGGCGACGTGGCCGGCACGGTGCACACCCCCGACGGCAAGCCCCTGGCGGCGGCCACGATACGGGTGCCGGATGGGCCGGCAGCCCTTACGAACGCCGAAGGGGTGTTCCGCATCCCTGAGGTCGCTTTTACCGAAAGGTATTTCCCCATCACCATAGCGCATCCCGACTATCTGCCCCGAACGGTTTTCGCAGGCTCCAGCGCCGAAGGGCTGGCCCTGGCCGAGGTGACCCTGCTCGAGGGCGAGGAAGCCCACGATTTTCACTCCAGCAATGGGGTAGAGGCTGCCCTCGCCGACGGGACGGTGGTGCTGCCGCCGGCGGCGCTGGTGACGGAGAGCGGTGCCGTCTTTTCCGGACAGGCGCGCCTGCTCCACGCTGCCTGGACGGCGGGCGAGGCGCTCGACGGCTGGCCCTTGCCGCTGGCGCAGACGAGCCAGGGCCTGCAGTTCGTGGTGCCGGCCGGCATGTGGGCGCTGGTGCTCGAAACGATGGATGGGGCGCCCCTCGCGTTGCGCACGGGCTTCGGCATGCAGGTGCGGCTTTCGCCAAACGACGCCCGCCCGCTGCCGCCCCACGAAGGCCTCATCCTGTGGCACTTCGATCCGGACTCGGGCTTTTGGCAGGAGGCAGCCACGGCCACGGTCGAGGGCGGGGACGTGCAGGCCGAGCTGCCTGCCACGGGCTACTGGATGGTCGGGCAGGCAGTGCCCGCCACCTGGCTGGCGGGCAAGGTGCAGACGGCCGAGATGGTGCCGCTGCCGCACATGCGGCTCGAGGTGGCCCTGCCCGACGGACTGGTGATCGGCCGGCTGACCACGCAGAGCGATGGCAGCTTCGTGGCCTATGTGCCGGCCGGCGAGCTGCTGCAGCTCACCTGCACCGACGCCTGCGGACAGGTGTTGTACCAAAGCACGGCAGGCCCCCTGCAGTCGCCCACGCGGCTGGCGCCCTTTGCGGCCTCGGCACCGTCGGATCGCTACGTGCAGGGCCGCCTGCACGACTGCGAGGGGCTGGCCCGCGGCGCGGCGGTGCGCATCGCAGAGCCCGATCGCGTCAGCTGGCTCCAGAGCGGGCCCGAGGGCCTTTTCCGCGGCTTTGCCGCCAAATGCCAGGAAACATGGGTCGAGGTGCAGGCCGTCGATGCCGCGCACGGCCGCATGAGCGAACCGGTCGTGCTGGAATGGACCGACGAGGTCGCCCTGCCGCCCCTGACGCTCTGCCTCGACGAAGGGGAGGATTTTGCGATCGCGGGCCTCGATGGTCTGCGGCAACGCCTCGTCTCCTGGACGATGGCCAGCGACGATGGCTCGTGGCACCTCACCGGCATCGCCGAGTCGGGCGAATACCTTTCCATTACTGCGGGCATGGTGATGCACGAGGGCGTCTATGACCTGAGCGGCTACACGGCCGGGCTGGGAAGCCTGGGGGCAGTGGTGGTGCAGCAGGGCCAGCTCGTGATCAGGGAGTGGTCGACCGTGCCGGGCGGACGCGTGCGCGGTTACTGGTGGGCCAAACTCCGGATCGACGGCAAGGACTACCGCTACACGGGCTCGTTCCGTACCAGGCTGTGACGACCCCGTTACACGGGGCAGGCTGTGACGACGTGACGCGTGACGACGTAGCGCTATTGGGGGTTGTGACAGTTTGATTTCAAGTTTTTGGGGACAAAAAAAGGCGAACCCGCATGTCGCAGATTCGCCTTTCGGCAAACGTCACCCTGCGCGAGGGCCGCAACGGCACGCCACG